>JAUIDY010000165.1 GCA_030428385.1 Rhodothermia bacterium
GCCACGGAAACCCTGCTTTTCCTCGCTGCCCAAAACGGTTCCAATCCGTTGTGGTTTTTGGCGATCGGCGATCTCATGGGAAGCGATCCGCTCTCGTTTGGTCCGCTTGGCGAAGGGGCGCTCTTTAGCATTGCTGCAAACGGCGAGGCTACGTTTGCTGGTGCAGTGCTTGGCCTCAACACCCAGCCCATGGATGAAGCCGAGGCTATCGCAGGTGTCGACGACACCCAGCGGACCATCTCAGCGGAGGTTCTTAAAGCGGCGGCTGAAGAACATGGCGGTGGTGGAGCTGGGGCCGAGCCGGGAGGTGTCGAAGGCAGCGTGCAGGTAAACGTGGGTGATGCCTTCGAGGGCAACGCCACCGTGCTCGCTGACCTCGTGAACGCGATCCTTCAGGTCGTGCTCGATGATGCGCCCCCCAAGCTCGTGATCCGACGTAACGCGGTAAGCGGGGACGACATCGTTGGAGACATGGAGTGGCGATCGGATACCCACCCGGACAATGTGGCTGGCCGGATTCGCCTCATCAACACCAATGCCGCCGGAAACCGCTCCAAGATGGAGATCCACCTGGCTGATGGCAGTGACCAATCGGTGGTACTGGCCTTCGATTATGAAGGGTTTTTCGGATTCAGCCAAACGTCTCCTGCCGCACGCATTAGCCTTGGATCGGACGCAGACGCCCTCCCGACCGACGACAACGGCGAGTCGTTGCACGCAGATGGTTTTTTGGTGGCTAAAACGCAGAGCAACGCCTACCTCGCCGCTGTGATCAACAGCCAAAACAAGGGCAACGGTATCTACATCCGCGCAGGAAACACGGGACCGGGTGTCCCCCTGCGCATCGAGAGAACCAACGGCGACCTGGTGCTGGTGGTCTATAGCGACGAACGGCTGGGTGTCGGCAAAGAGCCCGACGTCGCCGCGGGCCTTGACGTGGCCCAGACCATTCGCTCCGACACAGGATTCAACATCAACGGTAGCGATGGCTTTACGGGTACCATCGGCCCTGCTGAAACCGCCATCGTTGAGGGTGGCATCATCACTGGTAAATCCTAAGCGCCATGCCTCTACTGATTGATCATGAAATGCCCTCCGGTGTGGTGGTCTCCTTTTGGAGAATTACTGACATCAACATCGCCGTTGAACGCGGCTCTGTAACCGTTCGCCTATCGGGCTACCTCTCAGCCCAGCACTATGCGGACGGAAAAGAAGCCCTCACCCACAAATCTGTTGTCATCCGCTCGGAAAACCTCGCCCGGTGGAAAGGTGGCCAGCTCTACGGCGACATCGCCGAAGCCGCCCATGCCCTCGTCCTGGAGGATGACTTCTTCACAGGGGCAGAGATCACCGCTTAACCATGAAAACCATGCATCGCTACCTCTACCGGCTTTTTCTGATCGCCTCCCTCCTTTCCTGCTGGGCGGCCCCTGCTACCGCGCAATCACCCGATAGCCTCTTTGGCTCTATCGAGATGCGCCTGGTACAGATCCAGTATGATCTGGAAATGCTAAGGCAAATTATGGACGCTCCCCTGGTGCCTCCCGAAGAGCCGCCTGCGGAGCCGCCTATGGTCACTGTTCGCTGGACGCTGCGGTCGATGCAGGCCTATGTGGACAGCCTGAGCGCGCTGGGACAAACAGAGCAAGCGGTGCAGCCTTTTGACCCATGCCTCGGGGGAACGCACGCCTACGTCGACGTGGACGGCTTCCGGTGGCCCACCTTGACCGTCGGCAACTGGGTCGAATGGAATCAGCCAGATGACTGCGATATGGAGATGGGGCCTGATGGCTGGGCGCAGTGGATCACCTTCAGAGACGGCGAGACCCACGCGTTTTCCTTTGAGCCCGACGAAGCGTTTACCGACACGCTGCGGATCAAGGGGTTTAAGGTCCGAGGGCCGCCCAACTGGTGCGCCGATCCGATGGACTGGGCCGATGCGCCGGTGCCCATCGATGACAGCAATGCCGCGTGGACATGGTGGCACTGCACCGCCAGCGGACGTGGCGGATACCGGGCCTTGCGCATACGCCTGCGGGGAGGCAGCGAAGCCAAGAGCATGCCCGTGTTGCTCGAAAACGCCAGCATCGAGGGAGCGTTCTCGGCCGCGCTGACGCCTCCCAAGCGCACCGAATTCCATATGCGTAATGTGGAACTGCGATCGCTGGGCTATGCGATCAACATTGGCGCTGGTGGCCTGCGTATCCGTGGCCACAACGTCTACCTCGGCACGTCCAAGCCTGCTATCCCCGACAGCATCAGCGGCAAAGCCGCCCGGCACCTGGTGTATCTGGGCAATGACCCTGACATCATCATCTACGACCTGGTGGTGGACTGCACAGACCGACCCGAAGCGGGAAAGGACAATTTCTGTTGGCGCACAGCGGGAGAATCAGGGTCCAACACGTCGAGTGCTACCCGCTTTTACCGCGCCACGTGGACCCATCGTGTCCAGCTATCGAACGCCACCGGCGCAGGCTTCGAGTGCTACGACTGTACGTATCTGGACGCCCATTTTGAAGTGCCTGGCGCCGCGCTCTTCTCTGGTGGAGAGGCGACATCGTTGGTGATTGACACCGACACCTACCGCACCAACGCCGACGAGCAGACGATCACACTCGAAAACCTTGTGGTGACCGACTCGCTGGGAATCAACATCTCCGGGGGAGGTCCTGAAAGCGGTCGCGTGCGGCATGTCAATCTGATAAACCTCCAGGTGGGATGCTTCCGGCTGGGCCGCTCGCTTGCTGGCAATGATACCGTCAAGGGGTTTTCCAATACCTGTGTACTGAAGCGTCAGAACAACCGGGGGCAATGGATTCTTGAGCGGGGTGTGTTTGCGCGCAGCGCCCCGGGCATGGTGACCGTTGAGGATTCCCGGATCGTCGGCGATGGCAGCAGGCAAGGTGTCTACCGCCTTCGTGGTGAAGGTATCTCTCTCGTACTACGGAACGCCACGCACACCGGCTCCAACCACCTCTTTGATGGCAGCGGCCGATTTACAGTCACGGCCTCTGGCAGCACCTACAACGGCCAGCCCATCAGCGATCAATGAATCTAGCCTTCGCCTTCTGGCTCCTTCAAGGAATTCTCCTCCAGAACACCCCCGATCTCACGGCCATCCGGGAGTCTTCGCCCGTGGTCTACACCATTGCCGTGCTGCTCTTGGCAGGGTTGGTGGTGATGTACCGCATGTATGCCGCTAAGGACAAGCGCGTCGATGAGCTTCAGGAAAAGCGAGTAGCGGAGGCGATGGAGGCGCTGGTGATCACCAAGGATGCAACCACGGTGGTACAGGAACTGACCCAGCTCATCAATCAGCTACTCGAGAAGAGCACGGCTGACGCAGGGGTCAAGGCCGAAGTGGAAAAGCTGGTGGGTCTTCTGAGCCAGTTCAACGCCGATGTCAGCAACAAATTTGCATCGGTCGAGCAACTCATTCGGGATAGTCGAGGGGGCACATGACGCATCAGGAGATTGAACACCAAATCGCTCATGAAAAGGGCACCTTTCGCAGCATGATCTACGCTGCCATACGCGGCACCCGTAGCGTGATGCCTATCCCGATGGAGATTCCTTTGGAATGGGCGGACAACCCGTTCCTGTTCGGACAGTGGCGCCGACTTTCCCGGGAGGGTAGCCCGGTATTGGTGGCCGAGCTCAAGGAGCCAGAAGGAAGCCGCCTCAAGCTGCACTACCACGACGAAGATGAAGTGGTGGTCATGATCAGCGGCAAGGCCCGGTTCACCATCGAGGGGCAGCGTCAGATCGTCACGGATGGGTATGTGCTGAGCATTCCGGCAGGCGTGCTACACGAGGCCTACTTCATCAAGCCGTGTCACTTTCTGGTGACCTGGTACAACCTCGGGGATTTCTAGTGCTACAGCGTGACCCCAGACATATCGACGGACGCGCCGAAGCCCAGATGCTGGCCATCATCGAGGAGGACATCCAGCATGCCCTCGATGCCGCTGGGATCGAGTCGGAGGATTACGACCTGGAATTCGTCGGTCCCCTCCTCCCCCCTGTCCGCGCTGCTGAGGGTCCACGCACCGGCCACCGCGGCGGCTGGGGCGACCGGTCGGGCAACCTCGCCCAGAGCTACGACCATGAGGTGAAACGCCAGGGCGACAAAACCACGCTCAAGCGCATCGCCGGGATGGACTATTCCCACTATGTCGATGCGCACGAAGGCATCAGCATCATGCCCAGCTTCGACAGTGGGGAAATAGATCGCATGGTGGATCGCCACCTGCGGGAGGTCAGCCGCTAGTGTCCTACACCGTGCAAGCAGAGACCCACGAAATCCCCGAACTACTCCGGTCCATCTATCAGGCCGACGCCGAGCTACTCACCCGCGTGCCTGTGGACGCGATGTACCTCGACACCTTTCCCTCCGCGCTTCCGGAGCCCGATGCGAGTGACTACTGGGCCCGGTTGAAAGTGCAGGAGATGATCATCCCCGGCGGGTCTTTTGCGCCCGTCGATGGCATGGCGAGGCCCAAGATTTTAGTCGTTGCAGAAATTGCCCACGTAGAGAACGCGGCCTTCCGTCCGGCCCCCCTCCTCGCGGGCATTATACGGCGCGTGCAGCAGCTCACGCTGGGGGTCTCCCCCGCCGTGACCCGGTGCCGCGTCATAGACCCGCTGTGTGTTGTTCGCCGCCCGAACAGCACACCCGTGCGGGAAGAAGACCCGGATCGCTGGTGGTCCAGCGTCCGGTTTGCGCTCACCGTCAAACCCCTGTAACCCTGTAATCAAACGGAGTACGTCATGGACGAATTTATTCCGGTTGGCGAGGTACGGGCTTATGCCGGGAATCCTGTCACTGCCGCTGGCGCTGACATGAATGACCTGGGCAAGCTCGGCAACTTCACCTACCGCTTTGTGCCGAAGATCACCAAGGTGGGGATCAATGGCATCTTGCAGAGTGGCGGCCAGCAGCTTCAGGCGGTGATCCTTCAAGGACGGCTGGAACTGTACGATCAGGACAACGACATCCTGTCGCAGTTCTTCCCGTGGTCGGCCCTCACCGGCACGTCACTGGGTGCTGGTACGGCGGGACTTGTTCCGGCCCGTAGCCTCTGCATCCTGCCCTTGGACGAGGTGGCCAACGGCGTCGATAGTGACTATGGATTCTGGTTTCCAGACTACCATATCACGAACGACCCTGAGGGCCTCTACAACGCCAAGGCCGATCAGGAAAACGTGGATAGCAACATGGTGGTTGAGTTCGAGGCGCTGTGGCGCACGGCGGACTCAGGTGCCACGGCCATCCCGTTCGCTGCCGCCGGTGGCTTCCGAGGTCAGCCCGACGATTTTGGCCTTACCTGGTTCTTGCCTTAACGGGGAACCGTAATCGAGATCCAGACACGCCATGATGCGAGCCCTCGCTCAGTCGTTCGCCCCCCGGCCGTATGTGCTGCGGGGGCGAACGTACTGGTTACGTCCCCCGATGGTCGGGGAAGCCATTACCCTTTTTGCCACACTGGAAGGCGCGCTGCAAGGCGAGCCCAGCCACGTGGACATTTTCCTTCGCACGCTGCGGGGGTGGCTGCTCTCGTGCCATGCCTTGCGTGTGTACGATGATTTCAGGGTGCTGGTAGGAGGCGGTGTGCCGGCAACAGTGGTCCCGGAACTCATGGCCTTGATCGGCGACGGGGCTCCGAAGGATGGCGGGGGTGGCAAGAAGATGACGCTGCGGGAGATCGTCGAGGCGCCGTGGGATGCGGCGGTGAGAGACTATGCCTATGCGTTCGCGCGCGAACCTCACCTGGTGCTCCTTAGCACACCGTGGCCGTTTTTCCTGCTCGCCATGGGGTGGGCCGACATGAAGGAGGCGGCTGAGGACTTGCGGCAGATGCACACGGCAGGCCTTCCTTACATCAAGAGTCCAGAGAAACGGCGTAAGGCCGTCGGCAAGCTGAGGCGTCGGGCCAAGGGCATCCGATCGGGGAGCAAAAGAGAGAAGAAGCCCACCCCGGACAAGGTGGATTACAAAGCGAACATCAAACGCATGGAACGCTACCGGCCTCTGCCAACGAAGAAAAAGGATCCGAATCCTTCCCCGAACGAGCCACCCAGAGAGGATCCTCCTAAAAAGGAAAAGTAGATGCCCACCGCAGAGCCTTTTGTCAGGAAGTATATCATCGACCATTCACAGGCTCGGCGAGCCCTTGATGACATCCGCCGCCGTGAGGCAGAGGTAGTCCGCTCATCGGAGCAAGGTTACGGCCGCCAGCGGGATGCGCTGGGTCGGTACGTAAGCCAGGGCGAACGAGGACACGCACGTGTCGGCCGCGCTGGTGCTTCCGCCGCCCGTTCCATCGGGTTGGCTTTTCGCCGCTGGGTCACCGGTGTGGCGGTCGCTGCGCTGTCGGCGGTACTGGGTGTGCTTGGAAAAGCAACCACTGAGGCTGCAAAATTCAATCTCAAGTTAGCCGAAATCGGCACGCTGGGCGACAACAGCAGCGCCACCATGAAGCGGTTCGAAAAGGGCATCATTGACATCGCAGCCCGTGTAGGAGGTGGCACGTTTCAAGAATTCCTTTCCGCGCTCTATGACATTCGGAGCGCTGGATATGATGGTGCCGCGGGGCTAATTGTGCTCGAGCAGGCTGCACGTACGGCAGTGGCGGGGGTGACCGACGTTTCGACGGCCGCCGATCTCATTACCACCACATTGAACGCCTACAACCTGTCGGCCAGCGAGTCTCAGAAGGTAAGCGACCTCCTTTTCACCACGGTACAGCAAGGCAAGACCACCATCCCAGAACTCGCCTCGAGCTTGGGTAAGGTCCTCCCTGCTGCCAATGCTGCGGGAGTTTCCCTTGAAGAGGTGCTGGCCGCGGTGGCCACGCTCACGGCCAGCGGTCTTTCTACGGCGGAATCAGTGACACGGACGGCAGGAGCAATCCGTGGAATTGTAAAACCCACGGATCAAGCCAAAGAAGCCGCCAAGAGTATGGGGGTAGAGCTTGGGGCGGCAGCCCTCCTGAGCAAGGGGCTCGTGGGCGTGATGGCCGACGTGCAGCGTGCGACCGGTGGCTCGGCGGATAAAATGTCGCAACTCTTCACTGACACGGAAGGGTATGAGGCGGCTATTCAACTCGCCGGCAACCAAAGCGAGCGGTTCACCCAAAACCTCGAAGGCATGAATGTCTCGATGGGGGCGAGTGTCGAGGCGTTCCGTCAGATGAATGAACAGACAGAACAACTGGAAGACCGTCTGCGCAACAAGCTGCAAGGCATCTTTCTCGAGCTCGGCCAAAAGACCATTCCACTTTACAACAAAGCGTTGGAAACCGCGCTCCAGCTCACCCAGACCTTTGATGCTCCTGCTGACCGACTGCTTGCCACACTGAAGAACCTCGACGGCGTTGACCCCACCATCATCGCCGAACTCGAAATCAAGGTCAACCAACGCCAGCTTCTGGAGGAGCAGCGGGAGGCCCAGCGTATTCTGCGTGGTGCCGAAGTGTCCTTTCTTGCGCCAAACGAACGGGACCTGGCGCGAAAGCACGGCATCTCCCAAAGCATTGCCGGCCAGAGTCGACAATACAAGGCAGAGGATCTTGATGACGTCGAGTTGGCGAAGCTTCGCGATAATATCATTGATTCGCTAGAGCTAATCAATCAGGACATCGATGCAGAGGAAGGGTTTTTAAAACGAGTGGCGTCCAACCGCCTGGTCAACCTGTACGAGCAACAACTTGACCAGATCACCAAAGTGGAGGTGGCACGTGCCCGGCTCAAAGCCGCCACGGAAGGCCTTGCCCAGTCGGAAGAGCGGCTGCAGAACATCCACACGCAGTCTCCCCCAACCGCATCCGGAACGCCTACACCGACGGGTGGCGGTGGCGGGTCGGTAGATCCTGAGGAACTGGAACGCGCCCAGAAAGCCCTCAAGGCCATCGAGGAAGCAAGCACGTTGGCTGGGGCTGTGACCAAGGACCAGCGCAAGGCCTTGCAGGACATCTTCCACATCAAGGACCAGATCGCTACCCTCGATGAGCATGCCGCTTTGATCGGCCAGGAAGCCTATGACGCGCAACGTGCCATCCTCGACGAGCGGCTTGCAAAAGCGCAGGCGCAACTCAAGAAAGAAACCGCCATTGCCGAGGCCATCACCCGCGCTACCACCGAGGTCAACAAGCTGGCAGCCAGGCCCGCCGATATTCCCTCACTGTTGGGCATCGACAGCGAGGACGCCATACAGCGCGTGACATCGGCCTTGCAGGACTACCAGCGCATTGCCACCGAACTCGGAAACCAGCGCTCCAGCGGCGACCTTACCGAGGAAGCGTACTTTGATCAGAGCGCAGCGGCCGCAGATGCTTTTCTTGATCGCCTCGCCTCGTTGAAAGAGTCGCTAGGTGCCCTGTTGGGTCAAACACCTGAACTGGAAAAGCGATTTCGAGAGGCGTTTGACGAAGGGGAAAAGGGAGCAAAGGACGCCACCAAATCCACCGAAGAGGGAAAGAAGAAGCTGAAGGAGTACAACAACACGTTGGGGGATACAGCCTCTGCCATCCGTTCCATCGAAGGGCTTCTCAACGTATTCGGTGATCTCGATGACACCATGTCGAACCTCCTGCGTAGTTCGGCCGATGTCTTGCAGAATATCCAGAACATTGGCGATGCAAGACGCGCGTTTGAAGATGGCACCCTGGGCCAGCAGGGTCTTAGTGCGGCTACAGCACTTGGCGGTATCGGAATCGCCGCTGGCATTGCCTCTGCGATTGTACCTCTCATCAAGAGTTTTAGGGATCGCAAAGACCAGAGCCACAAGGAAATCGCCGCCACCCGGCAGCAAACAGAAGCCGCCGAGGAACTGGCCTTGACTATTCGGGAGGCTGGACGGGCCTTTCGCGATTCGATCAGTAGGCTGCGCGAGTCTGCCATCGTTGGCGGGGATGTGACGCGCACAGAACTTACTTCCGCGTCCGCACTACTGGATAACCTGGAACGCTTAGGTATCGGCGAAGACGAGGCACGGCGCCACCTGGAAGCGCTGGAACACCTCTTGGGCATCGAGGGGCTGGTGGGGCAATTTGATAGTGCCCTCGAGGGTGGTGCCACTGTCCGCGAAGCGATCAACCTCTTTCTTTCCGCGCTGCGTGCTACCACCGAAGGAATAAAAGAAAACTTCGGTTCCTTTGGCGACTCCATGCAGGGCCTGGTGGCGCTTTTGGAGTTTATGAAGGAGAAGTTGGGCGCGACCTCCGAGGACCTGCGGAGCGTGCTGATCAGCGAGTTCGAACGGACCGGGCTGTCCGTTGAACTCAGAAACCGGATTCTGGACGAGTTGAAAAACCTCGACTTGAATGATCCCGAGGCCGTGGCGGCGTTCTTTCAGGGACTGCGTCAAGGCTTTCTTGATGGTGACCTGGCCTCTCTGCTGGGCGACAGCACGCCTGAGGAGTTTCTGGATTTCCTTGACTTCCTGGAACGCCTCTTCGCCGCCGACCCTACTGCTACCAGCGGCACCGACGGCGTACGCACCTCCCAGAGCGTCCAGTTCATCCGCCAGGCCACCGAGGTGCAGGTCAACGTGATGATCGACCTCTTGCGCGAAATCGCGCACTGGGTGCGTGTGCAGGCTACCCGCGTCCCTTCTGTCCCCGGCATCGACGGCTACGGCATCCGCAACCCTGCTGATTACCTCCCTGCCATCCCCACGCCGCGCCTCAGCAGCGGACAGGGCGATCTCAACATCACCATCCCGATTGGCAATATCGAGTACGTGCGGGCATTTACGGACACCGAGATCGACCAAATGAAAG
>JAUIDY010000166.1 GCA_030428385.1 Rhodothermia bacterium
ACGAAGGCTTTGGGCTCTGATGTTACATTTTTACAACCATCAACCAACCAACATTCTCACTCTCTCCATTGACCTGGATCACATAAAGCCCCACCGGAACAGGAGTCCCGTTTTCATCTATGCCATCCCACTGAAATTGGTACGTTCCAGGTCCCTGCCTTCCCTGATGATACGCCCGCACTTTACGGCCGAGAACATCAAACACGCTCAGGCGAATATCGCCTTCTTCATGAGGCAATGAATAGCGGATCCTGGTTGAAACATCAAACGGATTCGGAAAGGCCGATATCAATGTCCCTTTGAGCGCAGGCATCGGGTCCTCCACGCGTGTGTCTACTTCTTCAACGAGGCGGTAAATACGCCCATCAAACGCACCAATGTACACGTCACCGGCTTCGTCCTCTCCAAAGGTGGCAATAAAGAGTGACGTATCGAGAAGCTCCGTATTTTCTGGCTCGCCTCCTTCGCTAAGCTGAAGCGCCCAGATTCGGCCCGACACAAAATCTCCGTATATGTAGGCCCCAACCAAACCCGGCGTCTCTTCTCCGCGATACACAAACCCGCCGGTAATGGAGGCTCCTTCGCTTCGGCCATATTCCCAAACGGGCAGTTCTAACCCCGATGTGTCACACCCCGTCGGCGGCTCGAAACAGTGCGTGGCCTCCATGATATCCCACCCATAATTGCCCCCTCGAACCACCACGTTTATTTCTTCAAATCCATTCTGCCCTACATCCCCTGTCCAAAGATCTCCCGTATCGCGATCAAAACTGAATCGCCAGGGGTTACGAAGCCCATAGGCATAAATTTCATCTC
Source organism: Rhodothermia bacterium (assembly GCA_030428385.1). GTDB lineage: Bacteria > Bacteroidota > Rhodothermia > Rhodothermales > JAAAOL01 > JAUIDY01. The sequence goes on from JAUIDY010000166.1 coordinate 817, forward strand.
GACAGCCGAGTGGGCCACAAAGCGCACCAAGAAAAGGATTATCCGCAGGTATGCCATAGTTGCGGTTTGCCTCGGGGTTGTCAATATCAATTCGCGCGATGCTCCCTAATAGGTTGGATAGATTTTGGGCATTTTCCTGAGGGTCGCCTCCACTTCCTCCATCGCCAAAGGCAATATACAGGTAGCCATCGGGACCAAACCTGAGTTGACCGCCATTGTGATTTCCAAATGGCTGGGGTGCTTCAAGGATCACCAATTCACTGGTAGGATCCGCTTGATTTTCTTCTCCTTCGCGAACCGCAAATCGAGAAATCACGGTCCGTCGAGGATTGGAGGCGGTGTAGTTAACAAAAAACCAACCAGTGCTCTCAAAATTTGGATGGAACGCCAACCCTAACAGCCCTTCCTCTCCCCCGGCACTACGCACCCGATCACGGATATCCAAAAAAACATCCGTCCTACTGACGCTTGATTGATTCTCGAAGACCCGAATGACACCTTCTTGCTCAACGACAAACAAACGCCCCAACCCGTCACCTGCATGCTGAATATCCACCGGTCGGTCAAAGAACAATTTTGGAAACGCTAATTCGAGTGAATACACTCCCTCTTCTGCCTGACCGAATGCAGGCGCAATTGCAAAGGAGCCTACGAGCAAATAAAGCAGCGCCCGTCTCATATCGATTTTTCTTCGATTTTGACAAATACGGAATAGGTTTTCAAGCAGGAATCAAGATACAAAACGGCCCCGCATCAAAGATGCAGGGCCTTGGAATTGCCCATGGTTCTCGATTCCATGGCCTAGATTTATAAAATACCTCAGCCGAAAACCCATGTGAGGCCTACTGGCCTCGTTTGCCTGTTCGACTCATCCTTTCACCCCATTGGGCATGCGGTAGGCATCCACCTCGTTACGCACCGAGGGGCTCGAACGAGAGGAACGTGGATCCTGGGAGGTGTTGACTTCTTGAGAAGTCACAGAAGGGGACGTAGAATCACGTGTTGATGCGGTGGGAAGAAACGCCCGAGGCATTTGAGGAGGTTGCTTGAACCGCCCATGTTCATCTACGGCTGCCCAAACTTGGGGAAGGCTATATAAATAACGACCAATCCCCCATTGCACGGCTGCACGCCGCATGGAACTCGACAACCCGCCTTTGATGGGGTGAATATCGGTATTGTCTGCTCCATCCCATTTTGTGACCCATTCAAAGGAGCCATCCTCGCGGGCGATGCGAATAGAGATTCCGCAAACCACACCGCCTCCAGGACCAGGTTGAAATTCATTTCTCCAATTTGCCGGTCCGCAAACCCCGTCCAGCCGATCCATAATGGCCCGATTGGTTACATAGGCAGCGGCCAGGGCCTTCTGGGTTCGTTTAGAAACGGCAATGGGCTTCCAACCAATATCCTCGGGGTTAAAAAAGGCGCTTAAAGCATTAACATTCATGATTTTCCTAGAAGGTGTTTGGTACAACAACACCTCAAAAATAACCATGCCCAGTGCCAACCATGTGTCACCCTTGGAAGAAATCCAGATCCTTTCCCAAGAAGGTCAAACCTAAAAAACAAATGTCCTTCACCATCATTTCGCATCAATAATAAATGGAAGCGCTTCCAAAACCTAAATTATTTTGATAATTAATAGAAATGACATTATTATTTATGCCATCAATCCATCCCACCCCAATAACCTCACCTTTTCAACTCATGCGACGTCTGTCCCTCAGTGTGCTGGCTTCTCTCCTCTTCAGCGCACCTGCTTTTGCTCAAGACGCAGAAGCAGCCATCTCAGGCCCTGATACCGCCTGGATTTTGGTATCCACCGCGCTAGTTCTGCTAATGACACCAGCCCTTGCCTTTTTCTACGGCGGGCTGGTACGCTCGAAAAACGCCCTCAACACCATGATGATGAGCTTCGTGTCGCTCGGCGTCTCCGGGGTTTTGTGGGCGCTCTTTGCCTACTCCCTCGCATTCGGAGGCGGCAATGCCTTCATTGGCGACTTTTCTATGTCGTTTTTGAACGGTGTTGGAGGTGAAGCCAATGGCACCATTCCTCACATGCTGTTTATGGCCTTTCAAGGGACCTTCGCGATCATTACAGCTGCGCTCATCTCCGGCGCTGTAGTAGAACGGATGCGCTTTGGTCCCTATATCGCCTTTATTGGCCTTTGGGTTTTGCTCGTGTATGCCCCTGTTTGCCACTGGGTGTGGGGCGGCGGCTGGCTCGGTGAGTTGGGCGCCCTCGACTTCGCTGGGGGTGCCGTGGTTCACGTGAACGCTGCCGCAGCCGCTGTGGTAGCTGCGCTTGTGTTGGGCAAGCGCAAGGACTATGGTCGGCAAGCCTTACTCCCTCACAATGTACCCTTCGTGCTCCTCGGAGCCGGGTTGCTTTGGTTCGGCTGGTTCGGGTTTAATGGTGGAAGTGCCCTTGCGGCTGATGAGGGTGCAGCGCTCGCCTTTGTTAATACGCTGCTTGCTCCAGCAGCAACTTTGGTTGTGTGGTCGCTACTGGACCTGTTTCACACCAAAACCTTTACTGCTGTGGGCCTCGCGACGGCAATTGTCGTTGGTCTTGTTGCCATCACGCCAGCCGCCGGTTTCATTACGCCTATGTTTGCCTTGCTCCTGGGTGCCATCGCAGCCCTGCCGAGCTACTATATCATCTTGTGGCGTGCCCGTACGAAATTCGATGATTCCCTCGATGTGTTCGCTGCGCATGGTGTAGGGGGCATCACGGGGGCCTTGCTGACGGGGATTTTTGCAACCGACGTCTTGAGTGGAGACCTGAATCTTGCCACCCAGTTTGGCATTCAGGCGATCTCTGTGCTGGCCGTGTTTATTTATAGCGGCGTGCTCACGTTTGTCATCCTGAAAGTGATGAACCTGATTACCCCGATCCGTGCGGATAAGAAAGAAGAAGGCAAAGGCCTTGATATTTCGGCACATGGTGAAGAAGCCTACTCGTCGGGCGAAGGCGCGATCTTGCTCCTCGACGACGAAGTGCCCGCCAAACCGTCCGCTTCTCCTGCAATCGTCAGCCTGTAGATTGCCCCTCGCTGAACCAATCTTATTGCCAATATCATGAAACTGATCAAAGCCATCATTCGCGCGGAGCAACTGAACCCCGTGCTCAAGGCCCTCTTCCAGGCGGAAGTACGCGGCCTCACGGTGACCCATGTGCAAGGACACGGCGGTGAAACCGAATCCGTGGAAACCTACCGGGGAACCACCGTCAAAATGGAACTCACCGACAAAGTGATGCTGGACATCGGCGTAACGGAGCCATTTGTAGACGCAACCGTCGAGGCCCTGATGGAAGCAGCCCGCACCGGCGAAGTCGGCGATGGAAAAATCTTCGTGCTTCCGGTTGAGAAAGTCTACCGCATTCGTACTGGAGAGGAAGATTACGCCGCTGTAACGCCCGTTGCCTAAAGACTCCAATCCCTTCCCCCCGCATACCGCACCTATCCTTCGGGATGGGTGCGGTTTTTTTGTAGCTCCAGGCATTTGGAGTCCAATGCTCCATCTGACTTTGTTTTTCTTCACTCTGCGGAGCCCTTCGGGTACCTCTTCCCCGTTCCCATTTTGCACAAATTGAATCCGCCATGAAGTTGCACGACGATGAAACTGCAATTATACTCCATGCGAAAGCAAGGTTATAACATCGTCCATCCTTCAACAGGGGGTATTTATGGGCACGATTTATTGGATTAGCTTAATCGTAGGCGGCTTTTTTGTCGCTCTTTCAATATTGGGCGGCGGCGATTCGGATGCCGACGCTGATGTGGATGCGGATTTCGATATGGACGTGGATGTGGATGCCGATGCAGACTTTGACGTGCATGTTGATACCGACCATGACATTGGCTCCGGAACGGGCTTTGTCGATCTACTTTCCGTCCGGGCACTCTTCCTTTTTGCCGCCTTTTTTGGTCTGACCGGGGTGGTGCTATCCTGGTTAGGAAACGGGGAACCAACAACCGGCATCACAGCTATTCTCATGGGCCTGCTAGTTGGACTAGGTGGGAATTATGTGATCAAGCGGGTGGGCTACGACCATGTATCCAGCGCCGTCACCTCCGCTGACTTAAAAGGCCGTACGGGCACCGTGTTGATCCCGTTCGAAGGAGAGTCGCGGGGGAAAATCGCGCTTGTCGCCAAAGGCAACCGGTTGCAATTACTCGCCCGGGCTTTTGAAGGGCAAGATGGCAATTTTGAACAAGGCGATGAGGTGGTGGTGATAAAACAAACAGGCAACGTCGTTGAAGTTATCAAGCCAAACTAACAGACATTAATCGCCTAGTCAGTCAGAGAACCTGAAGATGATTAGCGTTTCACGAGAGAAAACCCTTTTTTAGTCCGGGTTTTCATAAACGAGGGGACAATCATGGAATTCGATCCGACCTATATCCTACCAATTGCAGGCATCATAATCGTCGCATTTCTGGTGGTGCTCGGTATCATCCGCGCTAACCTCAAGATCTGTCAGCCGAACGAGGTGCTTATCTTTAGTGGACGCAAACGCAAGCTTGCCGATGGAACACGGGTGGGATACCGCATTATTCAAGGGGGACGCGGCTTCCGTATTCCGATTATCGAGGAAGTGGACCGCCTTTCCCTCAACACGATCCCAATCGATCTAACGGTTCAAAATGCCTATTCCAAAGGGGGCATTCCGCTAACCGTGCGTGCCATCGCCAACGTAAAAATTTCTTCAACGGAGCCAGAGTTAAACAACGCTGTGGAACGCTTGCTTGGCAAGCCGCATGAGGAGATCCAGACCATTGCAAAAGAAACCCTGGAAGGCAACCTGCGCGGCGTGTTGGCGCTGCTTACGCCCGAAGAAGTCAACGAGGACCGGCTCAAGTTTGCCAAGGAACTCCTCGAAGAGGCCGACAACGACCTGAGCGCGCTGGGGCTGCAACTCGATACCTTAAAGGTGCAAAGTGTGGAAGACGAGCGGGGCTACCTCGATGCCATCGGTCGGCAGCGGACGGCACACATCATCTCGGCCGCAGAGATCGCGGAGGCCGACAACAACGAACAAGCCCGACTGGCCGAGGCGCGTGCGCAGAAATCGATCATCATCGCCGAGAACGAGGTACGCGTAGAAAAGGCGCGGCTGGCCGCGCAAGCCGAAGCGGAGGAAGCTAAAATATCCATCGCCGCTCGTTTGGCCGAGGCCAAGGCCGAGCAAGAATTGGCGGAACAGGAAATCCTACTTGCTCAGAAGCGCCAACAAGCCGAGGTAATTGTTAAGGCCGAAGCGGAACGCCTTGCAAAAGAAAAACGAGCACGTGGGGAGGCAGCCAAGATTCTGGAAGATGGCAAGGCCGAGGTAGAAGTGATCAAGCAGAAACTGCAACTATGGCAGCAAGCCGGTAACGATGCCGAGCGGCTGTTTCTCATTCAGATGCTCCCCGATATCCTCTCCCAAATCGTGCAAACTGTCGATCACCTCAAGATCGACAAGCTTACGGTGGTGGACAGCGGGCAAGGTGGGCAAGGTGTTCCGGCCGTCTTTAACCAGATTGCAGGCGCTACTCCTGCCCTCCTTGAAAGCCTGAAAGCATCTACGGGCGTTGATATTGCCGGCATGCTCAGCCGCGCCTCAGCGCGAGAAATCTCCGTTCCGGATCAATCCGCTCCCCAAGACCCCATCGGTGACGGCGCATAGCATCGAGTTCAACACGCTCATTCCCGGAGAGGGATCTTGCCCTTGGTTGCCCATGTGCAGGGTCTCTCTCATCCATTTACCCCAACTCTGTCCGAACGGGCTGCTTTTCCCGAATTCGAGTAAGGGCTTCGTCGAGCCGGTTTAGCGTTGCATCAAGCTGGTTTGGAGATGTGGTAGACGCCACCGAAGGCGCTGACTGATTCGACGTAGGAAACAAGGTGCGCTCCGCAGCGAGAACCTCTTCCCGTAAAAACAATCCGTTGCGGGCCAATTTCATAGCAATCTCGCTGACATGCCGACGGAGATATCGGCGTGTGCTGGCGTAGGCATTTTCACACACCACCTGCCGTTTCGAGAGGCTGAAGATGTTGGAAAAGAACACGTCGTAGTCCGTCAGATCGGGCTCGATAAGCAGCAGGTCGGCGTCGGGATATGCAAATTGGTATGCATCGAATCCCGTATGCATCCGCGAATGGATGATGGTACGAAACGTCTGAGAAAGCACGGCAGGCAGCCCGAGCTCGACGAGGCTATGCTCCAGGTAGTCGGTGGAGCCATGACGCACATCAACGGGGACAATCGGGTTGATGGCGAAGAGCAGATCGACGCCGTCGTCGAGCACGCGGCTCGCATGAACCGTCTTCCGCGCCACACCGTCGATGTAATACTCGCCTTCGATTTCTACCGGGCAGTAAAGCACAGGCAGTGCCGTGCTTGCTTGGACCGCTTTCGAGATGGAGATGTGCGCGGTGTCGGCCTCTCCAAACGCCACGATGTCGGATGAGTCGAGGTTGACGGCCACGATGCGGAGCGCCGCTTTTAACGCCCGAAAATCGTTGGTCCGCCCGGCCGTCTCGAACACCTGAGTCAAGTAATTGTGGATCGGCTCGTTATCGAACAACCCAACCGGCATTAGCGACTTTAAGCCCGTTAGCGTTCCCATCCACGAAAGATCAAGCGGCTTGCGCAGTGATTCTTTGAGGGTTTCGATAACTGTCTTTGGTGCCTTCCCCAGGCGATGCGCATATTCCTTAAATGCCGGTGTAAACAATACTTCGGGATGCACATTCAGCAGCGGGTCGGCCTTACCAATGAGTGCCCGACTCATCGTTTGTGGTGAAACGCCGTTCGCCAGCAGCGAAGCCACCAAAGCCCCAGAGCTCACTCCGATGTAGCTGTCGAGATGCTCCGGATGAAACCCGTCAATGGCCTCTTCCAGCGCACACAACGCCCCAATTTCATAGATCGCCCCTTCAATAGCTCCACCCGCACAAGCAAGCCCGATTTTCACTCCTCGTTCTGCTCCGGTCGGCATAAGCTTAGCTCCGAGTTTTTGGTTTGCCGCTACTTTCGCAAGCGCTTCCGGACGGGCAACGGATTCCCTGGATGTATGATCCACGCCAATAAAACGACGGAGACGAAGAACCACCTGACAATGCCAGCGGTCCTTCGTCTCGTTGTCACATCACTCTAAATACTACGAATACATTATCCTTCGTAGCGGGCGGTGTCCTGAATTGTCCCATCTTTGCGGTGAATGACGAGGCGGCTCGGTTCATGCTTTTTAGCAAGTTGGCGGCCTTGTTCTACGGCTTCGCTCTTGGTTGTATGCTGGCTGGTTGCCTGATCAGAACCTTCTTGCTTCACTACCCAACCGTCTTCGTGCGGTACGACGTGATACACGGTCGTCGCAGCAGCAGGCGTGATGATCCGCGTGGCTTCTTTTTCAAGCGTATCCAGCAGCGCATCAACCTTTTTGGCCAGGCTGTTCACTTTCCCGGTCAGGTCCACCACTTCATCGCGGGTGGGCACCCCAAGGCGTTCCAGCACGTCTTCGACTACCCCTTCCAGCTTTTGCATGTACTGATCAGCCTGTTTGGTGTACCGCTTTGCCAGTTGTTTTTGGGTAGACCCAAGGTCACTGACCGCGTCGTCCACGCGTTTAAGACCGTCGGCCTGAACCTGGCGGCCTTTTTTTACCAGGGCCTGGAAACGTTCGGTGCTTTCTTCGCCAATTTCTTTACTTTTGTTCACGACTGTGTCGTACAACTTCGTTCCTTCCTCTTCGGCGAGGACAAGCGCCCCGAGTCCGGCCAGCCATAGGTCGCGGCCTTTTTCGCTCAGGCTTTCGCTGATATGCGTGATTTTCTCAAGTGGTTTGGCTTCCATTTTGGGCCTCCTCTTCGATATATGAACAAGGGTAGGGGTACAGGATGCTAGGAAGACGCTGTATCCTCCGAGCGTCCCAGATCTTTGAGCAAGTTGTTGAGGACCGACTCCAGTTCACTGACTTTCTTACGCAATTGCTGCATTTCGCCGGGGCGCGTTTCTACAATCTGGTTCAGTTTCCCAAGGGATGACTGCACCAGATCATCCACGCCATGCCGAATCCGTTCCATGCCTGTATCCACAACGTGGGTGCTTCGGCGCAACAGGTTATGCAGCAAATCGGTGGGTAACACATGCTGCCCCCGCTTGCCTTCTTCCAGGATGATCTGTGTCAGCGTTTGAGCCGTTAGATCGTCGCCCGTTTTGTTATCGAGTACCTGAACCGTGTGACCAACTCGTACCAACGCAGCGATATCGGCAAGCGACACATAGGAACTGGTGGTAGTGTCGTACATTTTCCGGTTCTCGTACCGTTTTATGACGCGACGTTCCATTTTTTCTTCCCCATTTTCTCAATACACCCTTTCTTATGACGCGATGCGTCATAATGTTTCGGCACTTACAACGCATCGTGTCAAGTTTCTGTGATTCTTCTCGACGTTAAGGAACGGCCGGGGTCGCCTCAAAAACCAATGCTCCACCGAGGTACGTGGCCAGTACCCGGGTCTCCAACACCTTTGCAGCCGGTATGGTCATGATGTCGTCGGAAAGGACCACGAAGTCGGCGATCTTTCCGGGTTCCAGCGAGCCAACCTCATCTTCCTGAAAAGCAGCATACGCCGCATCAAGGGTAAATCCTCGCAAGGCTTCTTCGCGGGTAAGCCGCTGCGTAGAAAACCAGCCACCTTCTGGCCATCCCTCGGCATCCTGGCGTGAGATGGCGGCATAAAAGCCAAGCAACGGGCTTACCTGCTCGACGGGAAAATCAGAGCCAAGTGCGAGGCGTGCCCCCGTGTCCAAAAGCGAGCGCCAGGCATACGCTCCCTGGATGCGGTCCCCTCCA
>JAUIDY010000167.1 GCA_030428385.1 Rhodothermia bacterium
AACCCCTTTAACACCTTGGTGGGCAGATAGCGCGACATCACCACCGCGGGATACATCCCGGCGACCATGCCAACGACCACCGCAAAGCCGATAAAGAGCAGGTACAACCCCACATCACGCAGGTAGTCGATGGCAAGGCTGATCCCAAGTTCATCCTGCACCAGCGACAGGCTGTTGAAGGCGGGCATCAGCCAGATCAACAGCAAAAACGCCGCGCCGAGCGCGAACAGCGCAATAATCACCGATTCGCTGAGAAACTGCCGGATGATTTGTCCCCGGTGTGCACCCACCACCTTGCGTATCCCGATTTCTTTGGCGCGTTTCATCGAGCGGGCGACGGACAGGCTGATGTAGTTAAAAACCGCTGTACAAATCAGCAGAAACGCCAGCACCGCCAGCGCATACACCGCCTCCCGAGGCAACAAATTGCCAATCTGGTTGGACAGATCCTCTCCCAGGTTGATCGACGTCAACGGCTGCAGGTGAAGCACGGCCGGGCCATTTTCGTCCGACGTGTGGTTCTGGGCCACCAGTGCCGTCGCCGACGAGGCAAGCGTTGAAAGGTTGGCCTGCTCGTCAAGGAGCAAATACGTGTAAAAGCGGGTGCTGTTGTTCCAGTTATCCCGTTCCATTGGCGTTCCGCTTGCCTCCAGCGCGTCCAGCGTCGCAAACGAAACCAGCGCATCGATCACCAGATGTGTCTGCTCCGGGAACTCGCGCAACACGCCCGTCACGGTGTAGGTGTGCCCGTCTGCTTCCAACACCTCGCCGAGTGGATTGGCTTCTCCAAAAAACCGCACCGCCGTCTCCTCCGTCAAAATGATGGCATTGGGATGGTCCAGCGCCACCGCGGCATTGCCGCGCACCAGTTCGAAATCAAACAGATCGAAAAACGACGGCTCGGCATACAAGCCCCCCACCGCAAATGTCTTGATCTGGTTGGATACCTGCTCGCTGAACCCGCGCATGCGCAGCGTGGCTTCCACCTCCGGCACGGCGTCGGCAAGGGCAGGCGCAAGCGGCCCCGGCGACGTGGCCCGGCGCGAGACTCCATACGGATTCACCACCTCCGAGGTCACCCGATAAATCCGATCCGCATGCGTGTGAAAGGCATCGTAGCTCCGCTGGTCCTGGACGAGGGCAATAATCAGTAGGCACACCGACATACTGATGGCCAACCCGAAGATGTTGATCGCCGAAAAGGCTTTGTACTTGATCAGGTTGCGGAAGGCAATAACGAGGTAGTTTTTGAACATGATGGGAGACCAGAGTACGTCTGTCAGAAGCAGGAAAGGAATGGTCCGCACCGCTTCACACGTGTAGATCAGCGCAGCGCGGCGCGGACCGTGGTTGGTGCAGTTGTCATAAAACACCTCTTCAAGGTCGCCAATCACCGGGTCGTGCCGGGGCGCGAGGAAAGCTTCGAGCAGCCAAGTGATGAAGCGCGGTGGTTGGTGCGGTAGCTCGGCCATCGTCCCTCCGTATTAATGCCCAAACGCTAAGTCAGGCAATCCATCCCAGGCTTGTTCGTGTAGCTGCCGGACGGTATTCAGCGCGGCGAGGCCCTTGGGCGTCAGCTTGTAAAACCGCTTGCGCCGTCCGCCGCGCTCTTGTGTCGGTTCACTTTCCCACGTTTCCAGCAAGCCTTTTTTGGCAAGCCGCTCCAGCGGTACGTATACCGCGCCCACCGACACCTGCTTTCCCAGTAGCTTCGACATGCGCCGCCGCACCGCCAGCCCGTAGGCATCGGCCTGCAACCGCCAGACCACCAGCAAGAGGAGTTCTTCCATTCGAGTAAGCATGACGGCGGTGTTCGTTGGTGCTCCCCATTTGTTTCATTGATTAAAACAAATGATGCGAACGCAGGTGTTCACGGATACAAAACGGCGCAACATCGTTGCGAATGTCATGCGTCGTTTACTTCCGGAACTGCTGTATTAACTCAGCGATGCGGGCTTCTGGAAGGGGCAAAGCACTGGTAACAGCTTTTTCCTCCACTGCCGGAACCGCTGGCTTCTCACATGCACACGCCGCTTTGCTCTCACACCCGCAATCCGCCTTCGCCGCCACTGCCGGACGCGCGGCCACCGGATTCCCCGCCCGCGCCAACAGCCGTGCCTCAATCTCATCCATCCACGATGAACCCGTCCCCCTCGGTGCAGCCATCGTGCGCTTCCCGCTCCCTGCTTCCCCCTTCCCTCCATGCATCGGATTGGTCTCGAACGCCAGCCGCTTCACATTCAGCAGGTGCATGGGCGAGATGTTGTCGCTGGTGATGGAGCCACCGAGGGTGCCTGGCCCCAGCGTCATCGCCGGGAAAAGCTGCGTGGTGTAGCCCACCGAGCCGAGCGCCGCCACGGTGTTTGCCACAATGCGCATGCTCGGCTTCTGGAGCGCAAATGCTTCGATGACGTGCTGGCTCGTGCAGTGCAGCCCCAGCGTGTGGCCGATGCCACCGAAGTTCAGGATCTCGATGCAGCGGTTGCATCCGGCTTGCCAGCCATCAACGGTGTAGAACGACAGGATCGGCGAGAGCGTCTCCATCGAAAGCGGCTCGCTTTTGCCTACGTCTTGCACCTCGGCGATGAGCGCCTTGGCATCCGTCGGGGCGCGGAAGCCCGCCATCGCGGCAATGCGGTGTGGGGCTTGCCCCACCTGCTCGACGTTGAGCCGTCCTTTGTGCAGAATGAAGCGCCGCAGCTTGTCCTTCTCGTCGTCGTTCAGGAAATAGCCGCCTTCCCGCTTAAGCGCGTCCACCAGCTTGGCCTTGATCGGGTAGTCAGCAACAACGCTGCGCTCTGTCGAACAGAGCGTGCCCCAGTCGAATGACGTGCCTGTAAGCAAATCGGCGGCGGCTTTGTTGAGGTTGGCCGAGCGATCCACATACACCGGTACGTTGCCCGAGCCCACACCGTAGGCAGGTTTGCCTTTCGAGTACGCCGCCTTCACCATCGCCGAGCCACCCGTAGCGAGAATTACGTCGGCGTCCGGGTGTTCGAGCAGCGCATTGGTGCCTTCCAGCGACACCTGCGTGATACATCCAAACAACCCATCCGGTGCGCCTGCCTGATAGGCCGCCTTCGCCACCACGTCCAGCGCCTCCGCGGTACAGCGGCGGGTGCGGGGATGTGGACTCATCACGATGCCGCAACGTGCCTTCGCCGCGATGATGGCTTTGTACATCGCCGTGGAGGTTGGGTTGGTAGAGGGAATTAGTGCGGCCACCACTCCCATCGGTGTGGCAATCTCCCAGAGGGTGTCGTTTTCCAACTTGCGGATGATGCCGCACGTCTTCATCCCCGCCATGCGCTCATGCAAGATGCGGGTTGCAAACAGGTTCTTCGTCGTCTTGCTCTCAATTCGCCCGAAGCCCGACTCTTCATGGGCGGACCGCGCCAGTGGCTCCGCCACCGCCTCGCCAGCCTGCACCATCGCCGCCACAATGCGATCCACAGTCTGTTGATCAGCGTGGGCAAATTGCTTTTGTGCCTTCTTCGCCCGGTGTACCAGTTCTCGGGCCTGTTGAATCGACTGCAAGTCGGAATCCATATTTGAATCTCTGATTTAGTGCTGCGGTGCTTCCCTCCACCCGATGTATTGAGCCAGGACAGCAAGCTCCGAATTCTTCTCGTTCCCTGTCTCAATATCTGAGCCTCGCATGCATGATTCAACCCCACACGGCAGGTTGAGATTTTCTTTCCGGGTCGCTACTTCCATGAATTTCAACGTTAGTCTATTCTGGTACGATAGATGCTATGTCTTGTGGTACCTCACTCCTTTAGCCCACAAGCGGGGTTGTTTCAGTATGGAAACCGTCCTTCACTCTGTTGATGAGTATACCATGGCAGCCTTCATGGCCGGCACGTTGTCGGATGAAGAACATGAAGCCGTGATTGCTTATCTCTCCGAAAATGCAGAGGCCCGTGAACTGCTTTGTATGGCCCACGAAGCCCTGGAAGCAGCCACTATCCCCGAGCCTCAACCTATTGCTCCTCCCCTTCCTGCCCAACATTCCCGCCCGGCCCAGAAACCCGGTGCTTCGAAGCGTTGGATGCAGTTAACCGGAGCGGCGGTGTTGGTTTTTGCCCTTGGTTTTGGGCTCCGCCTGACCCTTGCCCCGCCCACATCCCTGACCCGGGATGATGTAACCCCCTCAAAAACCACCCTTACGGTCGATGTTTCTCCAGCCCTCGACTTTCAGTGGACGGCTATCCCCGATGCCTATAAATATAAAGTGGTAATCTGGGACGCACGGGGGGCCCGCGTTGTGGCCGAGCATGAAACCAACGCTACCCGGCTTTCAGACAGCGATCCGTTTGTGCAGACTCTTTCTCCAATCCTGGATGCCTCGCAACATTACACCTTGCGCATTGATGCGATTGACGCCCGCAACCGACTCATCGAAAGTTCAGAGTTGGTCTCCTTCAGGGTGCGTCAGTAAAGGCACGATCTTCCCCGCCCTTTTGGCCCCTGTGCACTTTGCGCAGGGGCTTTTTTTGTACTTGCGTTTCTTCAATAAATCGAGAATGGTTATCAGGTATGGTCTCGCTTTGAGGCAGCTGCCTCCTTAAATAATCATCCACATAGTTTATCGATCGCTTACTCATCAACAGATATTATCTTTTTTAATTCGATTTCAGAAATCGGCATGTTGTTTGTATTTCTCTTAATTAAATGTTATTCCCCTTTTGTTCTCCCAAATACCAACCTCCCATGAGCGGCGCATCTGTAGCATTCACCTTCCAATCCCAGGTTCGGCAACGCCCTACCACTCCCTCTTTTGCCGGGCAGAATCGTTCGCTGTTTAGCCAGCGGCTGGAGCAGCGGTTTCTGAACCGCGACCATTACAGCACGTCTTTTTTATTGGTGGTGCTCTATGCACGCGAAGGGCTTAATGATTTAGACCCGATGATTAACGTGCTTCCCTCTGTGCTGGAAGAACAGGATGACTTTATGGCGGACCCGGGTGATCGATGCGCCGTGATTTTGCTACACCGCGGACATGCAAAAGCCGCCCAGTCGTTCTCTATGCGGCTGCATCAACAGCTTCGTATAGAACTTGGGACCAAGGCTCCGGCTATCCTTAACAACCTGTGTATGACGTTTATTCCGGATGGTTGTGGATTTGCTCATGCAGATGACTTCCTGACATCGATGGTTCACGACGCCTGAGTATTCTATTTATTCGAGGCGCTTAAGCGACGCGGAACCGAGGATGCGCCATGTTTTTCCGTTGTCGTTTGAAGTAGCGCGTTCAAAAACGAGTTGGCCTTCTGTCCCGAGAAGCCAACTCGTTTTTGTTTTTACCTCAGTCGTGGCTCCCAATGCTCGTTCCAATCGATTGATGCATGTTCCGGAAGCGGTTCCGTCCTGATACACAATCTGCGACCCGCATTGTGTATCAAAGAAAAAATCACTCCCCGTTGAGACAACCTAAGTGAACGAAAGCGCACCTGTTCATCTCCTCAACACCCTCAGCAGCAGACCAACGCTGTCGTAATCGCACATCGCCCACCAAGGGTCACAGAAGCCCGCTATCGAAAAGCCTTCTCCCGTCCCAGGACATTCATCAAGTCGGTAACCCCCACCGCGCCCTGTCGATAGTAGAGTGGTTCGCCAAAGGTGGCGCCAATAGAATACCCGTACGTGCGTGCCCGGGCCTCCAGCCAATCAAAAAAACCCCGGTTGGACACAAACGTATCCGGCTCGTCTTCGCTGGGCTGGTAGTCGGGGTTAAAGAATTGTGACCGAAACGCCTGCATAGCCTGAATACGCTGTTCCCACACGTCGCTTACATCCACCACAAAGGTGGGCTCAAACGGCACGGACTGCATGTAGTGTAACACATGATGCGGTCGCCAGGGCTCCTGGGGCGTCCCATCAGCCTCATTGGTTTCTATTTTTACCAACCCGCTGTAGAACATGGCATCGGTGGCCAGTTTAGCGGCGGCGCAATGATCAGGATGCCGACACACATGGGCATTGATCAGCACCACATGCGGGCGGTACCGCCGCACCACCTCGATGACTTTTTGCTGGTTTTCTTTGGTGTTGGCAATATCCCCGTCCGGCATGCCCAGGTTCTCCCGTGTCACCAGCCCGACGATGGCACTGGCCGCAGCGGCTTCCTCCGCCCGCCCTTCCGGTGTTCCCCGCGACCCCAGTTCGCCGCGCGTAAAATCAACCACGCCCACCCGATAGCCCTGCTTCACCAGCACACACATGGTCCCTCCCACCGAAAGCTCCGCATCGTCGGGGTGAGCAGCCATAACGAGAACATCAAGAGAAGGCGTGGAGGGCATCGTATGCGGTGGGTTACATGAGACAAGGTGGCGCAAAGTAGCCGTTTATCCTGCTTTGAGCAATGGCGCTTGCAGGGCTACTCTCCATCAAAGGGAAACGTAGCCGCGGTGGGCACGAAGGTGCTATCCGCAACGGCCTCTAGATCAAGGGTGGTGTATTGATAGTGGTACCGGTCGTCGCCTTGATGAAAGGTGGCCTCGGTGAACAGGTGCAGGTCTCCCACGTCTTGCCATTCCTGAAAATAAACATCAATCTCCCGCGCCCCTTGTCCAGTGTGGTTAATTTGGCGAATGCCAAGCGGTTGACCATTGTCGCGGGCAACAAACCAAAGCAGCGGGGCTCCGAACATGTCATAATAAGTCACAGCATAGGCTTCGCGGAGGGCAAAGGTCTCGGTGTGGACGCCCTGCGGAGCCCCCATCCGGGTTTGCGGGGCAAGTGCCAACATGTGGAGTTCGTGTCCGCGCAAAAAGGTATAAGTCACCGAGTCGGCAGGGGTACGTTGATCGGCCTCCCAGTCCAGGATCCACCCTGCTGCAGTGGTAGTCCCTGCCACAAAACGTTCGCCGGTGCTCCCGTGCTGGCTGAACAGCATCCGCCCATCGAGTGCCGAGACCACCTGCGTTTCGAACAGGCCATGTGGCCCCGCTCCGAGGGCATGGGCGCTAATAAAGGCCGGAATGTTATCTGAACTACCCATAAACGTCTGTGCCTGCACCAGCAACCCTGCGGGCGTAGGCAGCGCCGAATCTTGCTGGCACCCTAACTCACCCAACAAACCACATAGCAAGCATACATAAATCCAGTTGGACATAGACCGCATCCGTTTCCATGAACGAAACTTGACAAATTCAGGCTGAAGGTACGGTCCTCCCAACAAATGATCCCGGGTGGTTGTTGTGAACCGGATGCCCCAGCAGGAAATCCAGCATATGGCCCTCATCACCAGCGTCTCGCTGAACCCGACGCCATCATACAAACAGCAAAAGGCATTGAGGAAAGCGTGCTCCCCAATGCCTTTGCCGACGTGTTACGCAAAGTGCACTATACGCCTGCTTCTGCAGCAGGTGCTGCGACGATATTCAGGAGCATCCGCACCTGATCTTCCACCAGGTCATCGGCACGCCCGTCATAGTTGATGTTCCAGTCGCGGCGGTTGATTATAAAATCAGCGGCGACATCGACGCGCTGGTCGGTAACGTTAAGGGTAGCTGGGAATGTGACGCCGTGTGTTTCGCCGTGCATGGTCAGGTTGCCCGTTACGAGGTGCGTCGCGCCCGTCGAATCGGGAGAGGAAACAATATCTGAGGCTTCAAAGGTAGCCGTGGGGTAGGTTTCTACTTCGAAGAAATCTTCGTTTTTAAGGTGTCCTGTCAGCCGATCCGTATCGGTCCAAACGGAATTCATATCGATGGTGACTGCAACGCCGGTCACGGCACCATCCGCGACGGTGATGCTTCCTTCAAAGGCATGAAAACCGCCATCATGGGCACGGGTAACCTTGGCGGCCTTCCAGTTGATTTCGCTCTGGGCGGTGTCGATAGGCAAGGCCTCTCCGGCAGAAGCCGTGACCGCGACGGCATCCCCGGTTTGGGCCTGGGGCGCATCGCCTACATCACCGCAGGCGCTGAACAGGAGGACAAGGCTGAAGGCAAGAGGTGTAAAAAGAGAAAACCGATACATAACGTGGCGGGGTTTAAGAAAACGTGATAGGAGCTAACGGTGCGGGTGGGCACCTGGTCGTCGTAAACCCACCCGCTACTATTGATCCTGCCAAGAGGCTGAACTGCACTTCCTTTCCTTGAATAACACCATGGCACGATAAGAAACGCGCTGGACCTCTGCCTGTATCTCCTCCCTTTACATTCGCTGGTCAAATATCCACAATGGCTTTGCGGGCAAAGGTGCGCCCTTCTTCCGTTAGCCGCAGGTCGCCATTGCTTCTCACCACCAGATCGTCTTCCTGGGCGAACTTCACCACGCGTTCGGCAAAGGGGCCGTCCCAACTGAGGTGTTCTTGCAAATGCGCGACGCGGTTTTCCCGAGCCGCCTCGGGCAAGCCTTCGTGATGGAGCAAGTGAACGGTCAGCATTTTTTCAGCGAAGGTCCAGCGCTGCCGCGCACGGCGACGCAAGACCGCCACCATCCCCCGGTGTGGGGCAAATAGAAAAGCAACAAGAAAACAGACCCCCACCATGGTTGCCATCGCTCCGGCAATAGACGCATCTAACACATGCGCCAACCAGTAGCCGCCAATGGCGCTCAGCACCCCCAGCGCCACGCTAATACCAATCATGCGGGCTAGCCGGTCGGTGAGCAGATGGGCGGCGGCGGGTGGCCCCACCATCAGCGCCACCACCAGAATGGACCCCACGGCATCAAACGCAGCGACTGCCGTTACCGAGACAAGCGCCATCAAGGCATAATGCAGCACCACGGGGGCAAACCCGAGCGCGGCAGCCAACCCGGCATCGAATGTAGCCAGCTTCAGTTCTTTGTAGAAAACCACCAGAAACAAGGCGTTGAGCACCCCGGCACCCAACATCACCCAGAAAGCCTTGGGCAGGTCAATACCTGCAATCACCAACCGGTCGAACGGGACAAAGGCGAGTTCTCCGAGCAACACGGCGTCGGTATCCAAGTGCACATCGCCTGCAAACTTGGCAATCAGGATCACGCCGATGCTGAACAGGGCAGGAAAGACCAGCCCCATGGCTGCATCTTCCTTCAGCAAACGGGTCCGGTGCACCATCTCCACAAGCGCCACCGTCAGTACACCCGTGACGGCAGCTCCTAGAATCAGCCACGGCGAGTTCAGGTCTTCGGTCCAGAAAAACGCGACGACGATACCGAGCAGAATCGCATGGCTGATGGCATCACTCATCATGGCCAGCTTCCGCAAGACCAAAAAGACACCAGAAATGGCGCACGAGGCGGCGACAATGGCAGCGACCAGTTGTATCTCAAGCTGTACGTCCGACATCACCCGTCCTCCAGGTCCCGGTTCTGCAGATAATGCTCGGCCCGGGCCAGGCCTTTGGGCGTGAGTGCCCAGCCTTCGTTTTCCACTTCCTGCACCAGCCCGCGCACGGCCAGTTGCTCAAGGTTGGTGCGCACATCGCCGGGGTACAAACTCATAGCATTCAGCGCACCTTCGGCGTGCGGGTGATCGCGGTAAGGGTGCTGCGCAGCCAGGGCGTATAAGTCAAGCAACACGGCATGGAGGCGCAGGCGGCGGCTGTTTTGCCGATCCCGCAGCCAGCGCCAGAACAGCCCTCGGTGCGGGGCGAACACCAATGACACAACCACCAGGGCGCTGATACACA
>JAUIDY010000022.1 GCA_030428385.1 Rhodothermia bacterium
CCTCGAAGAAGGCGGGATCAACAAGCGCCATGCCAGGCATGCGTCGCGTCTCGCCATTTGCGGTGCGCAGGTACGGGGCACGGAAGTTTTCCAACCGGACGGCGTGTTCAATTTCCGGGAGGTTGGCCGTCAGCAACGGCGCATAGCCCGCCGCTGAATTCGCCGCGTGCCGTTCGCTGGTCTCGGTCGTGTACGTCAGCCGGTAGATTCGGTCCGACTTTTCGTGGAAGCGGTCGAAGCTCAGTTCATGCTGAATAAAAAGCACAATCAGGAAGCAGCACGCCAGCCCCAATCCCAGGCCCCCAACATTGATGAGCGTATATCCGGCCCGCTTTTGCAGGTTGCGAAGGGCGATGCGGAGGTAGTTCTGGAGCATAGGATTTTGGGGCTTTCAGCCATCGGCTTTCGGCTATCAGCTTTTCTAGCTCGAGCCGAAAGCCAATAGCTGAAAGCCGACAGCCTTATTCATACCGAAGGCTTTTCACCGGGTCGGCGAGGGCAGTGCGGAGGGCGTGATAACTCACGGTGCCGAGGGCAATACTAAGCGCCAGCAGTGCCGTGAGGACAAAAAGCACGGGTGAGATGTCGGCCCGATACGCGAAGTCGGCCAGCCATTGTTGCATTAGCAGGTAGGAAATCGGAATGCCCACCGCGAGGGCGGCCAAAACCAGCACGGCAAACTCCCGCGAAAGCAAGCCCACGAGGTGGTGGACGGACGCGCCCAGCACCTTGCGGATGCCGATTTCTTTAGTCCGGCGCTCGGCGCTGAGCGCAGCGAGGCCAAACAGCCCGAAGCAGGCAACTAGCACGGCCAGCACCGCAAACGTGGTAAAGATGTGTCGCAGCCGTTCTTCGGCGCGGTACATGGCCTCGAAATTCTCATCGAGGAAGGCATAGGCGAATGGCTCGTCGGGGGCGTGGGTCGCCATCACCTGCTGCAAATGGTCCATCGCGTCGCGTACCTGATCTGGAGCCAGCCGGGCGACAACAGATGACGGCATGGAATACGACGAAAACTCGCCGGGCATGAGCACCACGGGGATAATGGCGTCGTGGAGCGAGCGGACGTGGAAATCCCTCAGCACGCCGAGGATGGGCAGCGCGGCTTCGTCGGTGCCAAGCAGGTTGAGTTCTTTGCCGACGGCCTCTTCGGGCGTCCAGCCAAGGGTTTGTGCCGCCGTTTCGTTGAGCAAATAGCCGCGTTCGATGGGCGTGCCCGCCTCGTCATATTGAAAATCATGTCCGGCGACGAACTGCATGTCGAGCGTGGCGATGTACGCGGCATCGATGGTGCCGGGGTTAAAAACGAAGTTCTCGTCGTCGGCCTCAGCCTCGGTGGTCACTTGATTCATCGAATAGCCGATCTGCCCATAGAAGCGACCCGGAATGGCGTTGGTCAGCGACAGGTGCTGAATGCCGGTGTGGGCCTGGGCTTCCTGCTTGATCACCTCGGCGCGCTGCTGCACCGCCTGCGTCGGCAGGTCGACGATTACCACCTGGCTGCCGTCGAAGCCAAGGTTTTTTGCCTGCATAAATTCCAGTTGCTGGTAGATAATCAGCGTGGCGACGATGAGCGCGACAGAGGCAGCAAACTGCGTCACCACCAGCACGCGCCGGAGCCAGCCGCCGCCCGCAGCGGGGGTTGCGCCCGCCCCGCGCAAGACTTGTGTTGGTTGATACCGCGCCAGCACCAGCGCTGGATACAGCCCCGCTGCCAACCCCAATACCAGCATCAGCCCCGAAAGCATCAGCAGCACGAGGCCATGCGCGCCCCACGACACGCGCAGCGCGGTGCCAAAGAGGGTGTTAAACGCGGGCACCAACAGCAGCATCAGCCCCAGTGCCAGTGCCAGCGCCGCGCCACTCAGCAACATCGACTCGCCGAGAAACTGGCCGACCAGTTGGCGATGGCTTGCGCCTACACTTTTGCGCACACCCACTTCCTTCGCCCGCTCCAGCGACCGCGCCATCGCTAGGTTGATGTAGTTGATGCATGCGATGAGCAGAATGAACAGCGCCGCCGCGCCGAAGACGTACACATAGCGCCACTGCCCGCGAAAACCATCCGTGCTGAACTGGGCCGACAGGTAATAATCGGGTAGCGGAATGGCCGCATACGACGCGCGGTGTTCTTCCACCAACGGCAGCAGCGCCTGCGTGACGTCCGCGCCCAACTCGCTAGCAACCACAGGCTGTGCCAACTCCACATAGGTCAGGTACTGCCGCGCGCCCCATGAACCGGCCCGTCGCTGCGAAGGGGCACGGAGGTTAAACGGTACCATCATGTCGAACTGGATGGTGCTGGTGGCAGGGACATCTTCCACAACACCCTGCACGGTAAGCTGATAGGTCGTGTCCCGCCCTTCATAGCGTCCCTCGAACGCCAGCATCTGGCCAATCGCGTTTTCGTCACCAAAAAAATCGGCCGCCATCGACTGTGTAAGCACGGCTCCTTCCGTCGTGGCGAGGGCCGTCGTTACGTCTCCGGCGATCAAGGGGAAGGAGAACATCTCGAAGAAGCCGTCTTCGGCATACAAAACCCGCCGTTCGCTTTCGAGGGGTTGGCCCGGACGCTGCACGTCGGCGTTCGATGGATAGCCGGTACGGACGGCCCGAACGACGCCTGCCACATTTTCCTCCACCGCGTCGGCTAGCGGATACGGCGTTGCCATCGAAAGCCGTCCGTCGTCGTCTTTCGCCAGCATGGCAATATGATCGGCCTTCTCGTGGAACCGGTCATAGCGCAGTTCTTCCTGCACATACAGCCCCATCAGCAGGCACACCGTGATGCCCAGCGCCAGGCCGCCGACGTTGATGAGCGTGTAGCCCGCTCGTTTGCGAAGATTGCGGACAGCCAGGCGAAGGTGGTTTTTGAGCATAACGATGAACGAATCCAGGGAGACACGAAGAAGCCGTGCCCGTTGGACACCAGCGGTTCATCGAGGGTTTACATTCGCTCGGGGCGATGCGATTTTCTAGCTCAAGAAGCCGATAGCTGATAGCCTTATTCATACCGGAGGCTTTTGACCGGATCGGCGAGGGCGGCCCGAATGGTTTGCAAAACGATGGTGAGCATGGCGACGCTGAGCAGTACCACGCCCGTCCACACGAAGACGCTGGGCCCCAGCGCGATCCGGTAAACGAAACCTTGCAACCACGTCTGCACCGCCACAAAGGCCACAGGCGACGCCAACACGATGGCGATGAGCACCAGCACCGCAAAGCGCCGGGCCAAGAGCAGGGCCACCTGCGCCGCCGACGCGCCCAGCACCTTGCGCACGCCGATCTCTTTCGTCCGCTGTGCCACCGAGAGCGAGGTAATTCCAACCAGCCCCGTTAGCGCGATCAGCAGGGCAAAGGCGGCGGCCAGTGTGAGGATGCGCGTCAGCGATTGCTCCAGTTGATGGGCGCGGGCGTAATAGTCGCTGGCGAACACGTAGGTCAGCCCCTGCTTCGCGTTCAGCGTCGGCCACAGCGCGTTGAGTTGGTTAATCACCGGGATGGCGGACGTACCAGCGGCACGCACGGTGAGGTATTGGTATTCCGTGGGGGCTGCTTCGAGCGGCAGGTAGGCTTCGGGGCGAATCTGCTGTTTGAGCGAGGCAAAATGGATGTCCTGCGCCACCCCAACGATGGTCAGTGGCTGCCCGCCCTGATACACGGTTTGCCCAATCCCCGCCCGTTCGCCCAGGGCAGCGAGGGCGGTCTCGTTCAGCACCACCTCGCCGCGCTGGCGCGGTATGCGCCCATCGAGGAGCCGGATGCCATAGGTTTCTAGGAAGGCTTCGTCGGCCAAGTTGAAGTGCATCGACACCGGCTGGTCGGTTTCGGGCGTCAGGCCGAAATCGAGCGATTGCCAGTATTCCCCGCCGGGGGCGGCGGAACTGAGCGTGGCGCTCGCTACCTCGGCATTGCGCTGCAGTTCCTGTACCAACGTCCGCAGCCGCTCGTAACCTTGGGCCGCGTCATCGAAGGCATATTCGCTGATGGGCACCACGAGGCGGGGCTGGTCGCCGAGGTCAAGCGTTTGTCCTGCGACATACTGCATCTGTTGGTTCATCACCACGGTGCCCGCGAGCAGGCCCGCCGTCAGCACAAACTGCACCACCACCAGCCCGTTGCGCAGCCGCTTGCCTTGCGGACGGCTCGAAAGCCGCCCTTTGAGCGTTTCGGTGGGACGAAAGCGCGCCAGAAAAAAGGCGGGATAGGCCCCGGCCCCGATGCCTACCAGCAGGCCGAGTGCCAGCAATCCGATCCAGACCACCGGATGTTGAAAATTCACGTCCATCACCAGCATCCCGTTCAGGATCTGGTTGAAGCTTGGTAGCAGCGCCTGCGTCAGCCCCAGGCCCAGCAGCAGCGCCACCAGCGTCACCAGCACCGACTCGCTGAGGAACTGTCCCGCCACGCTCCACCGATGCGCCCCTAGGACTTTCCGCATCCCAATCTCCCGCGCCCGGTCCATCGAACGCGCTGTGGCGAGGTTGGTGAAGTTGATGCCTGCCAGCAGCAGGATGCCGAGCGCCAGCAAAATGGCCGTCCACGCATACACCGGCTCGCGGTTGACCTCAGCCATCGGCACCAGCTTCATGCGGAAGTCGGACGTGTTGGTCTCGGCGCGGTATTTCGCCAGAAATGTGGGCAGGTACGCCTGCAGGTCGGCCACGTCGGTGTCGGGGCGCAGGCGCAGGTAGGTGAACACATAGTTGAGGTTCCAGTCGTCGCTGATGGCGCTGATCTTGCCCGAATACATCGTGGCGTGCTGGAACGAGGCCACGGCGCTGTAGCGGATGGACGAGTTGGGCGGCGGCGCCTTGAGGATGCCGGTGACGACCAGCGGGTCCTGTCCGTTCAGCAGTACGGTGCGCCCTATCGGGTCCGTGTTGCCGAAATACTTGCGGGCCGTTGCCTCGGTGAGCAGCACCGCGTCGGGCCGCGCCAGCGCCGCGGTTTCATCGCCCCGCAGCAGTTCAAACGAGAAGACCTCGAAGAAGCTCGGGTCAGTGTACAGCACGTTTTCCTGAAAAAACTGCCCATTTTCCGTGTCGCCGAGGTTGCTCGCGGGCGGCACATACACCTGATGGCCTTCATTGTACAACCGCGCACTTGCCACCACCGAGGGAAACTCGTCTTCCAGCGCTTCCTTGAGCGGTGCCCAGGTGGCGCTCGTGGACCAAAAATCCATGTCGATGACGGCCGTGTAAAGGTCGTCGGCCCGCTCGTGAAACCGGTCGAGCGTCAGCACGGCCCACGCGACGGTCAGCAGCAACACACTTACCCCAAAGCCCAGTGCCAGCCCGGCAATGTTGATGGCGGCGTAGCCGGGATGCCGCCGTAGGTTACGAAGTGCGGTCGTTACATAGTTTTTGAGCATTTAGCCATACAAGTGGCGAGGGGTAGTGAGACAGAAGTGGCGGGATTATTCGTAGCGAAGGCTTTTCACCGGGTCGGCGGTGGCGGCACGGATCGACTGGTAGCTGACCGTCAGCAAGGCAATGGCCAGCGCAACGGCGGCAGCCAGAACAAACAGGCCGACGCCGAGGTCGATGTGGTACGCGAAGTTGGCCAGCCACGCCTTCATGGCAAAGTAGGCCGCGGGCCACGCCACCAGGTTGGCGATGAGCACGAGGCGGGCGAAGTCTTTGGAGAGCAGACCCACGATGCCGGGCACGCTCGCGCCCAGCACCTTGCGCACGCCCACCTCTTTCGTCCGCTGCTGAATCAGGAACGAAGCCAGCCCAAACAGACCGAGGCACGCGATGAGAATCGCCAGCACGGCAAACGTGGTGAAGAGCCGCCCCGTCTGCCGGTCGGCGGCATAGAGCGCGTCGAAGTTCTGGTCGAGGAAGGTATACTGGAAGGGCTCCGAAGGAACGAGGCCGCGCCACACCTGCTCGATGGAGGCCAGCGTACTTGGGATAGCACCGGGCGCGATGCGAATGGCGGCATACCCGTAAAAGTCGGCCAAATGAATCGCCACGGGATCGATGTTCTGGTGCAGCGACTCGAAGTGGAAATCCTCGACCACGCCAATCACGGTGTAGCGGTCCATCTCGCTGCTGTCAAACGAAGGCTGGGTGAGCACCTTGCCGAGGGGGTCGGCAGTCCAGCCGAGCCGGTTCACCGCGGCCTGATTTAGCAGAACGGCGTTGGAGTCGGAGGCCATGTCGCGTGAGAAGGTGCGCCCGGCGATGAGCCGCATCCCCAGCGTTTCGGCGAGGTCATGGTCGGCAAACATCACCCGGAGCGACTCGATTTCATTGCTCGGGGCGTCTTCTTTCTGGTATCCATTGTCACCCATCAGGTCGCCGGGCACGTCGTTGGTGAACGACATCAATTCGACGTTGGGCAGCGCCAGCACCTCTTGCCGGAAGGCGTCGCGCTGGTCGCCGAGGGCCCTGGCGCGCTCCAGCACCAACACCTGCTCCTTGTCGAACCCGAGGTTTTTGTCCTGCACATACCGGATCTGGTTGAACACCACGCCCGTGCATACCATCAGGGCGATGGAGATGGCAAACTGGAACACGACGAGTCCGTTGCGCAGCAACGCGCCGCCGCCTTTCTGCTGCATCTTGCCCTTGAGCACCACCGCTGGGCGGAACGACGACAGGAAAAAGGCGGGGTAACTCCCCGAAACCACGCCGACGATAATGGCAAGCGCCACCAACCCGGCGAGCAGCCCGGCGTTGTTCAAAAACGCATTGTCGAGGGTGGTGCCTGTCAGGGTGTTAAACAACGGCAGCGTGACTTGCACAATCGCCATCGCTAGGGCCAGGGCAAGCGTGCTCATCAGCACGGCCTCGAACAGGAACTGCCGGATCAACTGGCCCCGCTCCGAGCCCAGCGTCTTGCGGATGCCGACTTCGCGGGCACGCCCCGCCGACCGCGCCGTGGCAAGGTTCATAAAGTTGATGCACGCGATCAGCAGGATCAGCAGCGCAATCGCGCCGAGGGCATAGACGTAGGCGCTGTTGCCGCCCGGCTCGATCTCGTAGTCGAGGTCATGATACAAGTGGATGTCAGGGAGGGCCTGGAGGAAGTAGTGAAAGCCGCTGGCTTCCATGAAGTCCTCAAACGACAAACCCAACAGCTCCTGCGCCATCGGCCCGACGTATTCTTCGACCAACTGGCCGAGCTTGGCCTCAAACGCTCTGGCGTCATGCCCCTCGGGCAGCACCAGATAGGTGTAAAAATTATTGCTGCCCCATGCCGTATTCGCGAGGTTACGGGCATTGCTTAGCATGGAGCCAAAGATATCAGCGTGGAAGTGGGAGGCTTCGGGGATGTCTTCCATCACCCCGGTCACGCGGTAGTCATCCTCGTTGATAGCAATGGTCTCGCCCACGGGGTTGCGGTCGCCGAAGTATTTTCGCGCCGTCGTTTCGGAAAGCACCAGTGTATAGGGCTCGGCGAGGGCGTCTTGTGGGCTGCCATAGATCAGGGGCAGCGTGAACACGTCGAACACGGTGGAGTCGGCAAAGAAGAAGCGTTCTTCCACAAAGGAGCGATCATCATAGCGCCCCCGCACCGTGCCGGTAAAGGCGAACAGGCGGGTGGTTTGCTCCACTTCGGGGAAATCTTCGAGCAAGGTCTCGGCCATGAGGGCAGGCGAGACGGCAGCATGAAACGAAGCATCGCCGAGGCGGGCGTCGAAGCCGACGCGGTAGATACGCTCCGCCTTTTCGTGGTGGCGGTCGTATGAAAGCTCGTGCTGGACGAAGAGGAAGATGATCAGGCAGCACGCCAGCCCCACGGCCAGCCCGCTCACGTTGATCATGGTGTAACCCGCTTGCTTGCGCAACGTGCGCAGCGCGATGAGGAGATAGTTTCTAAACATGAGGGGTTAGCGATTAGTGATTAACGATGAGTAATTGTTAATTGCTCATCACTCATTGCTCATTCATAGCGGAGGCTCTTCACGGGGTCGGTGAGCGCGGCGCGGATGGACTGATAGCTGACGGTGGCAAACGCGATGAGTACGGCCAGTCCTCCAGCCAGCACAAACAGCCCCACGCCAAGGTCCATGGCATAGGCGAAGCTTTCCAGCCATTCCGAGAGGAGGAGGTACGCCACCGGCACGGCGAGCGCAAACCCCACCAGTACCAGCGTCAGGAAGTCGCGGGACAGCAGCCCGACGATGTTGGGAACGCTCGCGCCTAGCACCTTGCGCACGCCGATTTCTTTGGTGCGCAGCATGGTGGCATAGGCGGCCAGCCCCAGCAGGCCAAGGCACGCGATCAGGATGGCCAGCAGCGAGAAGGTGCCAAACGTCCGGGCCAGGCGCTGCTCGGCTTCGTATTGACGGGCGAAGTTGTCGTCGAGGAAGAAATAATCCATCGGGTAGCCGCTGAAGAACTGCGCCCAGGTGGCATCCAGATGCCGCAAAACCTGGGTTGTTTGTTCCGGGGCCACCCGCATCGCCACGAGCCCTTGCCGGGTCGGGTTGATGCCAAACACCATCGGTCGGATTTCTTCCTGCAAGCCATGGTGGTGATAGTTCTGGACCACGCCCACCACTTCGGCCTCGCGCTTCTGCGCACCGGGCAAGGTAATATGTTTGCCGACAGCGTCGTCCGGCGACGCCCACCCTCCAGCTTCAACCATCGCCTCGTTGATGAGCAGCGCCTCGTTGATATCCGTGGTCCGCTCCACATCAAAGTCGCGCCCCGCCACCAGCGTCAGCCCAAGGGTTTCGAGGTAATCATGATCGACAGAGGCATATTCGAGCAGCAGGCTCTCCCCCTCGGCCCAGCCTTCGGGGAACGCGACGATGCTACCCCACGCGCTGCGCCCCGGAACGGTGAATGTAGCCGATGCCTGGTGGATGCCGGGATGCGCGACGAGCGCTTGTTTCAGCACGTCGGTGCGCGCCGCCCGTTCGCTGCTGGGGGCACGGCGGGCATCGAGCACCACCACCTGCTCCTGCGTAAACCCAAGCTCCTGCGCCTGCATAAAATCGACCTGCCGCACCACGGCGAGCGTCGCCACGATGAGAATACACGAGATGGCAAACTGAAACACCACCAGTCCCTGCCGCAGCCGCCTGCCGCGTCGGCTCGACGAAAAACGCCCCTTGAGCACTTCAACCGGGCGAAACGCCGATAGCACAAACGCTGGGTACAAGCCAGCCAGCATGCCCAAAACGCCGCTGATTCCTGCCATCGTCAGCACGAGGGGCAGCGTCAGGAAGTCGGCGGGGCCATAACTTTTGCCGATGAGGCTGTTAAACAGCGGCAGCAGCAGCCCCACAAGCGCAAACGACAGCAGCAGCGCCATGCCGCTCGTCATCAGCGACTCGGCCAAAAACTGCCCCACGAGTTGCCCCCGCCCGGAGCCGACGACTTTGCGCACGCCCACTTCTTTGGCGCGCATGGTGCTTCGGGCGGTGGCGAGGTTGATAAAATTGGTCGCGGCGATGAGCAGGATAAACCCAGCAATGGCGGCGAGTAGCCAGATCGTGCGGATGTCGCCCTGTGGCCCCAACCGGCTCCAGTACCCATTGGCCCGCAGATAAATGTCTTGGAGCGGCTGGAGATTGATCCAGTAGGTGGTGCCCATGCCGTTGAGCCCTTCGGCGTAGTGCTCCATCGGCAACTGCCGCACTTTTTGGGTAAACGCGGCAGCATCTACACCTTCCCGCAACAGCAAATAATTAATGACGTTGACGTTCAGCCAGCCATAATCGAACGCTTCGTTGTATCCCGCTTCTCCCCACAGCGACCGTATCGTAGACGCGGACGCCATTACGTCGAATTGCAGGTGCGAGTGTTCCGGGACGTGCGCTACGCCTGTTACGGTGAAGTGGAGTGTGTCAGCAAAGGTGACTTGTTTTCCGAGCGCGGCGTCTTCGCCAAACATCCGTCCGGCCAAATCCTCTGACAGCACCACGGAATACGGCTCGGTGAGCGCAGTCTCCGGGGAGCCTTCGATCAGGGGAAAAGAAAACATGCCGAAGAAGCCTTCGTCGGCATACAGCATGTTTTCGTAGAGCCGCTCGCCGTTGTGGACGAGGGGAAACGTCGGGAAGGCGTGGAGATACACCACATCCTCCACCTCGGGATAGTCGGCCTCCAGGATGCGCCCATACGGCCAGCCGATGGTGCCCATCTTGCCAAACTCATCGTCGGCGCTCTGTTTGATGTCGCTGACGACGCGGTAGATGCGGTCGCCTTGCTCGTGGAAGCGGTCATACGCCACTTCGTCTTGCACAAACAGCACCAGCAACAACCCACATGCCAGCGCCAGCGCCAGCCCGAACACGTTGATTACGGCATAGCCAGGATGCCGACGCAACGCCCGCGCGGCCACGGTGAGGTAGTTCTTCAGCATGACGAATGGCGATTAATGATGAGCCAGCAGTAAAAACTCTGGATCGTTTTGAAGGGCATCCCTGCTCCTCGCTCGCCCATGTATTCACAAACCTTCCGTTCTTTTGTCTTGATACAAAAGAATCAAAAGATCAAGGCTGCACCAAAATCGGCTAACGCTACGCTTCGGCGGCGAGGAAACTTCAAACTCGCTTCGCTCAGACAGGAAGTTTCCTTTTTCGCCACCTGCGCTCCGCGTTCGAGACGCCGATTTTGCTAAGGCCAATCCTGTTGTTGAGCCCTGTGTGCAAGAATGCGGAATCAGGATGGGCTGGTGCCTTGAGCATTTGCCCCGGCAAGCCCTCATTCCTAATCATTCATTCCTAATTCTCTTCCTCGTCCACGTGCGGGATGGCGTACTTGCGGGCCATGAAGTTTTCGGTGACGATGTGGCCGTCGAACAGGTGGATGATGCGGTGGCTGTACTCAGCGTCGGCGGGTGAGTGCGTCACCATGGCGATGGTGGCACCGGCTTCGTTGAGTTCGGTGAGCAGCTTCATGATCTCCTCGCCGTGTGTCGAGTCGAGGTTCCCGGTTGGTTCGTCAGCCAGGATGAGTTTGGGGCTCGCCACCACGGCACGGGCCACGGCCACGCGCTGCTGCTGCCCACCGGAAAGCTGCTGCGGAAAGTGGCTCTTGCGGTGCATGATGTTCACGCGCTCCAGCGCCGCGCTTACGCGCTCTTCGCGCTCCTGCGACGACACGCCGAGGTACAGCAGCGGCAGCTCCACGTTTTCCCACACGGTCAGTTCGTCGATCAGGTTGAAGCTCTGAAAGACGAAGCCGATGTTGCCCTTGCGCAGTTGCGCGCGCTGGCGCTCGTTCATCTTCGAGACGTCGTTGCCGATGAAGTGGTAGTTCCCGTCGGTGGGATTGTCGAGCAGGCCGATGATGTTGAGTAGCGTCGATTTGCCACACCCGCTCGGTCCCATGATGGAGACAAATTCGCCCGCCTGAATTTCGAGGTTGACGTTGTTGAGGGCCGTCGTTTCGACTTCGTCGGCACGGTAGGATTTGCGAAGGTTGGTGGTCTTAATCATGGTCGTTGGCAGGTTATGTAGGTCAGCAGGTCTGTCTGGTCAAGGTGGGAGGCGTAGGAGCCTCTGTTTTTATCTATTTCAACACGAGCCGGTCGGCGTCGCCGAAGGTGTCATAGCTGGAAGTCACGACCTGATCGCCGGGTTCGAGTCCTTCGAGCACCTCGAAGTACTGCGGGTTCTGGCGGCCCAGGCGGATGTTGCGCTTGATGGCTTCATCGCTGCCGTCGGGCACGACGAAGACCCAGTTGCCCCCCGTGGTCTGGTAGAAGCCGCCGCGCGGGATCAGGATGGCTTCGCCGGGATCGCCGAGTTCGAGGCGGAAGCGGATGGTCTGGCCACGGCGGATGCCCTCGGGCACCTCGCCTCGGAATTCAAGGTCCACCTCAAATCGCCCGTCGCGCACTTCGGGGTAGACGCGGATGACTTCCATCCGGTACTCGACGCCTGCGATGGGCTGCGTGGTGGCGGTCTGGCCCCGTGCCACGCGGGCGATGTAAAACTCATCCACGGCAGCGCGCACCTTGTAGCCGTCCAGCACGTCGATCTGACCGAAACGGCTCCCCGACGGGCGTAGTTCGCCGATCTCGGCATCGAGCGCCGTCAGGTGCCCCGAGACAGGAGCCCGGACGATCAAGCCCTCCAGGATGTGCTCAATGACTTCATAGTTGCGTTCCATCGATGTCACGCTGGCTTCCATCTGCCGCACCTGCGTCGCCATCCGCAGCGAATCCTGCTGATAGCCTTGCAGCGTCAGTTCTTTGTTGCGGCGGTAATATTCCAGTTCATCCTGCACTTGCTGGAATTCCTGGTCAGAGATCAATTGCTTCGCGTGCATTTCCTGGTTCCGCTCGTGGAGCCGCTCCAGCCGCTGAATGTTGTAGTTCATCGTGGCGAGTTGCTGCCGCAGGTTCAGCGCATTCTGTTCCATGCGAAAGCGGTTGTCCTGCAAGCGGTTGATCTGCTCGATGCGCTGGGCATCGGCATTGAGGAGCCGCAGTTGCAAGTCGTTGTTCGAGAGGCGCAGGAGTGGCTGGCCTTCCTGTACCTGCACGCCTTCGCGGACGAACACTTCCTCCACACGCCCGCCCTCGATGGCGTCGAGATATACGGTGGTGCGCGGCAAAACGTTACCCGTCTGCGAGATATATTCCTGGAATGGCCCTTCGTCGATGGTAGCGATGGTGATTTTGTCGCGCTCCACGTTCAGGCGCTGTCCGCCCGTCGTCATGAAGCCCCACGCCACCAGGCCCACGAACAGCACGCCCCCCACAATCATGGCGATGCGTTGGGGCGTCCACCAGTTCTTCTTGATTTTGCGGTCCATGCCTTCGCCACCGCCGGAGCTTTGGCTGCGGCGTCCGCCACTACCGCCACTCCCAACAGGCGTGGTCAGCAGGGGCTTGGTGAGCGTGGAGGTTGATTTGCTGGGCGAGTCACTCATGAGGTATCAAAAAGGTCGAAGTCAAGGGGTTGGGTGGGGCGCGTCATAGAAAGGGTAACCCACTTAAAATCATATCACAAGCCGTGTGCCAGCTTCGTTTGGGGTCCTCGCGCGCGCTACGGGCGTTTTGTGTAGAAGATGCACCCCCGCTTTTGTTCGCTGGCGGTACACGCACTGTTCGATATCGGACACCTTTTGCCAGCGCAGGCGTTCGGCAATGGTAAATGCAACGGTTTTGCACTCGGGTACGGGGTTTGTTGAGGGAAGGGAGGATTCTATGGGGAATGGGGTGTAGGGAATAGGGCGTAGGGGTCGCCCCCCGTGGCGACCCAGCAGAAAGAAGACGTGTGAAGAGGGCACCCGTACCAGCGTGCTGCGGTGCCTCGGGCCCGGAAGCCCCACTGCGAAAGATCACGACCTGATAGCCAATAGCTGACAGCCGATAGCCAACACATGACCAAAACCTTTAACAACCTGCTGGTGGTGGACGACGACGAGGACGTGCTGCACGCGCTGCGGCTGCTCCTGAAGAAGCACGCCCGGCAGGTACATACCGAAAAAGACCCTGGTCAAATCCCCACGCTGCTCCGGAACGAAGAGTATGACATGGTCCTGCTGGACATGAACTTCACGCAGGACGTGACGAGTGGGCGCGAGGGGTTTTTCTGGCTCGACAAAATTCTGGAGCTGGACCCATCGGCGGTGGTGGTGCTCATCACCGCGTATGGCGATGTGGAGACGGCCGTGCAGGCCATCAAGGAGGGCGCGACGGACTTTGTGCTGAAACCGTGGCAGAACGAAAAGCTCATCGCCACGCTGTCGGCGGCGAAGCGGCTGCGCGAGTCGCGGCGCGAGGCGGCGAAGCTACGGTCGCGGCAGCGGCAACTGAGCGAAGACCTCGATCAGCCCTTCGTCGAGATCGTCGGCGGGGCGTCGGCGTCGATGCGGCGCGTGTTCGAGACGATCAACAAGGTGGCCGCCACCGATGCCAGCGTGCTGATTTTGGGCGAAAACGGCACGGGCAAAGAACTCATCGCCCGCGCCCTGCACCGCGCCTCGAAGCGCAAGGATGAAGTGTTTGTGTCGGTCGATATGGCGGCGCTGACCGAGTCGCTGTTTGAGAGCGAACTGTTCGGCCACACCAAAGGTGCGTTCACCGACGCCAAAGAAGACCGCGCCGGGCGCTTCGAGGTGGCTTCGGGCGGGACGCTGTTCCTCGACGAAATCGGCAACCTGTCGATGCCGCTCCAGGCCAAGCTCCTCACCGCCCTCCAGCGCCGCGAGGTGATTCGGGTAGGCTCAAACAAACACATCCCCATCGACGTGCGGCTCGTGTGTGCCACCAACATGCCGGTCTACGAGATGGTGAAGGACAACACCTTCCGGCAGGACCTGCTCTACCGCATCAACACGGTCGAAATCCACCTGCCACCGCTCCGCGAACGCGGGGACGACATCCCGCTGCTCGTCGATCATTTCCTCGACCAGTACGCCCGCAAGTACCAGCGTGGCGTGAACGGCGTGAGCCCGGCGGCGCTCAAGAAGCTGCAAAAGTACCACTGGCCCGGCAACGTCCGCGAACTCCAGCACATGATCGAGCGGGCGATGATCATGACCGAATCGACCATCCTGCAACCCGAGGACTTCTTCTTCGCCGGACACTACACCACCGACGATGAACAAAACGGCCTCGTCTTCGACACCTTCAACCTCGAATCCGTCGAAAAAACCGTCATCCGCAAAGCCCTCGACAAACACGACGGCAACATCAGCCAGACCGCCGACGAGTTGGGCCTGACGCGGGCCTCGCTCTACCGGCGGCTGGAGAAATACGGGTTGTGAGGGATGAGGAAAGGGGGGAGCGGGGTGAGTTTTGCTACATTAACCACGGTGTTTTTGTGATGATTTGATTGGTGTCCAACGTCTGTCCTTGTCATCCCCTACTCCCTGCACCCCATTCCCTGCTAACCACCCCCTTCCCACCGCATGTACCGCCACTTCCGCATCCAGGTGACCCTGCGCGTGTTGTTCCTCGGAGCGACGATGTTGGCGGTGGTGTTGCTGTTTACGCTGACGACGTCGTACGTGGCAGGCGGCATCGTGGCGCTGACGCTGGTGATGCAACTGACGTCGCTGCTGCGCTATGTGGAACGGACCAACCACGACCTGAGCCGCCTCCTGCGCTCCATCCGGTACTCCGACTTCTCGCAGAGTTTTGCGGCACAAGGGCGCGGCAAGGCGTTTCGGGAACTCGGCGATGCGTTCCGCGAGGTCATGGACACGTTTCGCAAGGCGCGGGCGGAAAAAGAGGAAAGTTACCGCTACCTCGAAACGGTCATGCAGCACGTGGGCGTGGGGCTGATTTCGTTTAAGACCGATGGCACGGTGGGGCTGATCAACACGGCGGCGAAGCGGCTGCTGCGGATGCCGCACCTGAAGCACATCGGTGCGCTGGAGATGCTGAGCCCGGAGCTGGTGCGTACGCTGGTGCGGCTGCGCTCGGGCGAGAATGCGCTGGTGAAGGTGGTCGACGAAGACGAACTGCTGCACCTCGCCATTTATGCCACCGAGTTTCGGATGCGTGAGGAGTCGTACAAGCTGGTGTCGATCCAGAACATTCAGAGTGAACTCGAAGAGGCCGAGGTAGAAGCGTGGCAGAAGCTGACGCGCGTCCTGACCCATGAAATTATGAACTCGGTTGCGCCCATTGCCTCGCTGGCATCGACGGCCAACACGTTGCTCGAAGAGACGAAGGCGATGGAAAACGGCGCGCCCGCCGATCCGACGGAGTGGACCGAGACCATCGGCGACGTGCGGGGCGCGGTGCGCACCATTGAGCGGCGCAGCCAGGGGCTCTTGAACTTCGTGCAGTCGTACCGCCGCCTCACCCGTGTCCCGAAGCCCAACTTCGAGATCCTGTCGGTGCGACAACTCTTTGGCGACATCGAAGAACTGATGCGGCCCGAGATGGAGGCGCGGGACGTCCGCTTCGTCGTCCGCGTGGACCCCGAAACGCTTGACCTCACCGCCGACCCGCACCTCATCGATCAGGTGCTCCTGAACCTCGTCAAAAACGCACTGCAGTCGGTGGAGGGCACGCCCAAGGCCGAAGTGCGCCTCGAAGCCGCCATTGGGCCGCGCGGGCGCATTGTGATGCAGGTCATCGACAACGGCCCCGGCATTGTGGAGGAGGCGATGGACAAGATCTTTATCCCGTTTTTCTCGACCAAAAAAGACGGTTCCGGCATCGGCCTCAGCCTTTCTCGCGAGATCATGCGCCAGCACGGTGGCACCCTCACCGCCGCCTCGCGCCCCGGCTTGCGGACGGTGTTTACGCTGCGGTTTTAACCCGTCCCAGTAACCCGCGCTTTGCTGGTTCGTAGGGTACGCTTTCCCTGTCTTGATTGGAAAGCACTTATGGCTGCCTCCAAGATCCGCAAATACCTCCGTCGCTTCCTGCTGGTCTTCTGGCTGGGCGCGTTTGGCTGGATGTTCTATTCGATGCAGGCACGCGGTGTGGACGCCGCCGCCTTTGCCAGTGACGGTGAGGTGCAGGTCGCGTTGTCATCCGAAGCGATGCGCTTCACGCCAGCCGTGGATACCAACGGCGTGGGGCTGATTTTTTATCCGGGCGCGCTGGTCGATCCCGATGCGTATGGGCCCATGGCGCGGGCTGTGGCGGAAGCCGGTTTTGAAGTTGTCATCATCAAAACCCCCTTCCGGGCAGGCATGATGGCGCGCAACCGCGACGTGGCTTTTGCCCGAACGACGACACTCATGGCCGACGCTCCGCAAAAAGCGTGGATCATTGGTGGTCACTCACGCGGAGGCAAGATGGCAGCGCAGTTGGCGCAGGCCCAGCCCGACCTGATGCAGGGGCTGCTGCTCGTTGGCACGTCCCACCCACGCGAAGACGACCTGTCGCACATAACCATGGATGTGACCAAGGTTTTTACCTCTAATGATGGCCTCGCCAGCGAGGAGGAAGTGCACCAGTTTGCGCCCAACCTGCCGTCGCACACGCACTGGGTGCGCATCGACGGCGGGAATCATGCGCAGTTTGGCTGGTACGGCTGGCAACTGGGCGACCGGGGCGCCACCATCAGCCGGGAAGCGCAGCAACAACAGGCGGTGGAAGCCATCGTGGAGCAACTCCGGCGGGTGCAACAGGCCAACGCGTCGGCCTAGCTCAGCCTTCAGTCTGCGGGTTCAAGGCTGTCTGCTGTACGCGCCGGATGCGCCGATACCCAATGGCCTGCGCCACGGCAAAACACGCCACCACATCGGCGATGCCCAGCACCAGCCACCGTCCACCGTCCGTAAGGCCTACGTCTATGCCCCACAGCAGCACGGCGCTTCCCACCACCCAGGCCATATCCATGATGATCACCACAAGGGCACGGGGCAGATGCAGTTCTGTGCGGGCGGCGTTGGTCAGCAGATCGACGGCAAAGAGCAGCACGCCGATGCCGATGACGACGAGATACACGGGCGAAGGGACACCCATCCACGCGGCGAGCGGCGAGGCGGCCACGAGGAAAACAAGGCCCGAAACGATGGAGAACGAGGCGTTGGCACGCAACGCATAGCGAAGCAGGCGGTCAGGAGCAGTCATATCCGTTAAAGAAGCTAAGCGGCAGAAGGAACACGATGGCATCAGATACCGTGAAGCGATGGGAAACTGTCTGGTAGCATGACTGGCAGGCGAGCAGTGGTGATTTTTGAGACCAGCGGTGTTCGATTTTGAGGTTCGTAGCAGCGCTACGGGCCGATAAACCGGAGCCGAAGGCGAAGGGTATCGAGCGGCGATGGGCCAAAAAGCGGCCTGCGCAGCCCCAGGTTGGGTTACCAGACAGTTTCTGACTCCATGATCGCGGATCGTCCGCGTCGCCGCCATTCCCTCCGAGGTAAAGCCGAATCCTTTCATGCAACCTCCATCGCTTTCACCCTTTGGACGCTTGCTGCGTGCCTGGCGCGCCACCCGTCACCTGAGCCAACTGGATCTGGCGCTGGATGCCGACACCTCGGCCCGGCACATCAGCTTCATCGAGACGGGGCGGGCCCAGCCGAGCCGCGAGATGGTGGTGCGTCTTGCCGAAACGATGGCTGTGCCGCTGCGGGCGCGCAACGCACTGCTCACGGCGGCAGGTTATGCGCCGCTGTACCGAACCACGCCGCTCGAAGCCTCCGAAATGGAACAGGTCAACCGCGCCCTCGACTTTTTGCTCACGGCGCATGAGCCGTATCCGGCGTTTGTGCTGGATCACCGCTGGGATCTGGTGCGCACAAACAACGCCTCGGCGCACTTCATGGCCACGTTTGGGCTGCCGCCCAGCGAGACACCGCCCAACGTGTTGCGCCTGCTGTTGCACCCCGATGGCCTGCGCCCTTTCATCGCCAACTGGGAAACCATGGCCCGTCTGTTGCTGCAACGCGCCCATCGCGAAGCCCTGCGGTGGGGCCATGACGATGCGCTGCAAGCCCTGCTCGAAGAAATCGCGGGCTATCCCGACCTGCCAAGCCCATGGCTTTCTATCCCGGATGCCTTCGCCCCGCCCGTCCTCGCCCTCACCTTCGAAAAAGACGGACTGCAAACATCGTGGTTTTCCACCATCTCGTCCTTCGGTACGCCGCACGACATCACCGTGCAGGAGTTGTACATCGAAACGATGTTTCCGGCGGACGCGGCAACGCAGGTGTTTGTGGAGACGGTCTTGGCCGAAGCGGCGGCGTGTTGAGCGGGTTTACCCGTCGTACGTGATACGGTAGATGCGCCCGGCCTGATCGTCGGAAACCAGGAGCGAGCCGTCGTGCATCACCTCTACATCGACGGGGCGGCCCCAGGCGTCCTGGCCTTGCAGCCAGCCTTCGGCGAAGGGCTCGTAGCTTGCTACCTTGCCTTCCGCGTCGAGCGTGATCAGCACGATCCGGTAGCCAATCTTCTCGCTGCGGTTCCACGAGCCATGCTCGGCGATAAAGATTTGGTGGCGGTACTCCGCAGGAAACATATCGCCTTCGTAAAACTCCATGCCGAGCGGCGCGACGTGTGGCCCCAGCGGCTGCGCAGGCGGGGTGTAGTCGGCGGCGCTGTGGCCTTCCCCAAACTCGGGATCGGAAATGTCGACGCCGTGGATATAGGGGTAGCCGAAGTGCAAGCCTGCTTCGGGCGCGTGGTTGAGTTCGCAGGGCGGCAGGTCGTCGCCCAACATGTCGCGGCCATTGTCCGTGAACCACAGTTCGCCCGTTTCCGGGTGCCAGTCGAAGCCGACGCTGTTGCGCACGCCGCGGGCAAAGACTTCGCGGTCGCTGCCGTCCGGGTTCATGCGCAGGATGGTGGCATACGGGTCGCCTTCGTCGCACACGTTGCACGGCGCGCCCACCGGCACGTACAGCTTGCCATCCGGCCCAAAGTCGATAAACTTCCAGCCATGGTGCTCTTCGGTCGGCAGGTCATCCACCACCACCACGGGCTCCGGTGAGTTTTCCATGTTGGCTTCGATGTCATCGTAGCGCAGGATTTGGCTGACAGCGCCCACGTACAAGTCGCCGTCGCGCAGGGCGACCCCGGTAGGAAGGCGGAGGTCGTCATCAATGACCACAACGCGGTCGGCCTTATAATCGTTGTCCTCATCAAGCACCGCATACAGGTCGCTTCTCCGCCGCGAGCCAACAAACAGCACGCCGCTGTCGGAGAGGCGCATGCCCCGTGCGTTCGGCACATCGTCGGCGTAGATGCTGATGGAGAAGCCCTCCGGGAGGGTGATCATCGCAAGTTGCTCGTTCAACTCGCGGGCGGCTTCTTCGGGCGTCAGGTCGGGCTCTTGGGAGGCGCTGTCGGAGCAGCCCACAAGGGGAAGGAGCAGGGCGAGAAGTAAGATGAGGTGGAAACGGTGGGGCATGATGGCTTCAGGGGGTAGGAGGGACAAAAACCGCCTGTGACACGCCCGCCTTGCCCAGATGTTCAGCCCGCTGCGAGGACCTGTTGGGCGTTGTCGGTGAGCGGGAGATTTTTGTCAGCGAAAAACTGCAACACCTCCAGCAGCGGGGCGTGTTTCCGAAACCCCGCCGTCAGCGTCAGCCATTTCCCATGCCACACGATTTCGATTTGCTTGAGCCGGTGCGAGGCGTCGATGGCTTCAATGGCGGCATAGGGACGTTCTTTCCGGAACATCACACGGTAGGCCAGATGGTCTGGGAAAAGCACGAACCGCGCCGACAGGTTGTTGTGCGCCAACGCCAGCAGCGGCACATTTTTGATTCCCGTGAACGTCGCCCGCAGGGGCACAGCGTAGCCGTCGTCAGGGAGTGGGTTGGGGATGGGCATGGAGCGGGCCTTTCAGTTCACAGGTCTTTTACCTTGCTACTGTTAAGATCAACAATGATTTAGACGTCATACGCCTCACCCCGCAAAATACAGCACCGCCACGAAATGACACGCGGTGCCCACAACAACAAACAGGTGCCAGACGAAATGGAAATACGGCACCCGGTCGGTGGCGTAAAAAATGACGCCGACGGTGTACGCCAGCCCGCCGCACGCGAGCCAGAACAACCCCCAGCCCGGCATGTTTTGCCACAATGGCACGATGGCAATAACCACCAGCCATCCCATCGCCAGATACAGAAACGTGGAGAGGCGCTTGTACTTCACACCCACGGCGGTCTTGAGCAGCACGCCGACGACCGCCAGGCCCCACACGAGCCCGAACAATGTCCACCCCCACGCGCCGCGCAGCACCCCCAGCGTAAACGGCGTGTAGGTGCCCGCAATCAGCAGGAAAATCGCCATGTGGTCGAGGAGGCGAAAGACGCGCTTCGCCCGGCTGGCGGGCAGGGCGTGGTACATCGTGGAGGCGAAGTAGAGCAGCACCGCCGTTGCGCCGAAGATGCTGGCTCCGACGATCTGTGCGGCTCCGCCTTGCTTGGCGGCTTCCATCACGAGGAACGGCAGGCCCGCCACGGCTGCCAAAAAGCCTGCGCCATGGCTGATGCTGTTGGCGATCTCTTCGCCGAAGGTCTGGGTGTCGTCGCGTTTGGCAGGAGAGGACATCGGATTACGTCGTTGATGACCGGATGGAGGTGGGACGGGATTAAACGCAGAAAGTTGTGGATTTGAAGAAGTAAGAATGACAACATGGGTGGGACGCAGTCATCACGAATCCCGCAGGGCGGGATGTGGTGATCTCACCCTGGTCAAATGAAGCACCTCGAATGGGGTGAGAGTGCCACGGCGCCGTTGGCTCCTCGCCATGACAGGGTTGTGGTTAAGCAGTTGGCTTCACGCTCGCCAGCACGTCCACATAGCGTGCCGCCACGGCGGGCCAGCCAAACGTCTCCACGGTGTGTTGATACGCCCGCGCCGACGCCTCAGCCAGTGCCGCCCGGTCGGTGTGGTAGCGCAGGATCGTTTTGGCAAACCCTTCCGCATCGCCCGTTTCGAGGAGGTGCCCGTTGACACCGTCGGTGACCACATCGAGGATGCCTTCGAGCTTCGCGGCGATGGCAGGCAGGCCGCCGAGGCCCGCTTCCAGCATCACCACGCCGAAGCCTTCCATGTCGCCTGGCACGGGGCGGTTGGGCATAATAAACAGGTCGGCCCCCCGGTAGAGCTTGGCGAGGGCATCGTCGCTCACGCGCCCCAACATCTGCACCCGATCCGCCAGCCCATGCCGGTCGATGGCGGCGCGGATGTTTTCCTCTTCGGGGCCGTCGCCGACGAGCCAGTAGTGTACGTTTTCCGGGAGGTGCGGCATGACCTTGTCCACAAACCACGCAAAGCCTTTGCGCTCCACCTGCCGCCCCACGCTGCACAGCAGCAAGGCGTCATCGGGCAGCGGCGAGAGAATGTCGACCAGTTCAGGCCGCATGGTGGCCTTGTCGTCGAGGGAAGCAAAACGATTCAGGTTGACGCCATTTGGCACCACGTGTAGTTTCGCCGGGGCGAGGCCGCGCTTCAGGCATTCCTCGCCCGTCGCCCGGCTCACGGGCAAGACCGCATCCAGCGCGGCGAAGACTTTGGGCACGAACCACTGGTAAAACGGCGCGGGCAGCGTTACGTCGCGTCCGTGCACAATGGCGGCCATGCGGACGCCGCGCGGGGCCAGAAGCGGACGCAGCAACACCGCTAGCGCGGCGGTCACCATCGACGAAAACAGCACCACCTCGACCCGGTTTTGCAGGGCCAGCGACCGGATGCCGAAATACGCGCGGATCCAGAAAGGCACCATGCGGACGTGCGTCCACCGCCACGACGTGCGCAGCAGCATCCCGGCAAGTTGGACCTTGGGGTGCTCTTGCAGCGCGGTATACAGTTCGGTTGCCACGCGCTGCATCCCACCGACGTTGGCCAGCGGGCGGTTTTTGGGCGGAAACGAATGGGAAACGAATAGCAACCGCACAGCGGAAAGGCCCGGTCAGTCCATCAGCGAAGAAACCTGAAGCACCGGCTCCTGGGCATGACCATCGCCACACCGGTGGGCCGGAAGACCGTCACCTGCGGTCCTCGTCTCGACCCCCATCACTTCGTAGTAGTTGCACAGGAGGCGTTCGAGGATGGCGTTCCAGTCGAAGGTTTGTGCCCGCCGGAGCGCGTTTTCACCCATCGTGCGCCGGAGCGTGGTGTCGGTGATGAGTTGCTCAATGGCAGCGGCGAAGTCGTTGATGTTGCCGGGTTCAGCGAGGAAGCCCGTTTCGTTGGGCTTGACAAGCGAGGCGCTGCCCGTGGCGTTGGCGCACACCGTCGGTAGGCCCGAGGCCATCGCTTCGAGCGTGACGTTGCCGAATGTCTCGGTCTCGCTAGGGAAGAAAAACACGTCGGACGAGGCATAGGCGCGGGCCAGCGCCTCGCCTTCGAGGTGGCCGGTGAAGATGGCTGTGGGCAGCATCGCTTCGAGGTCGGCGCGTTCGGGGCCATCGCCTACCATCATTGCGCGAAAGTGCACGCCGCGCTTCTTCAGCGTGTTGACCACGTTGGCGAACACATCGGGGCTTTTCTCCACCACAAGCCGACCCACGTACGTGACGAGCACTTCGTCGTCGGCCAGTCCAATCGTGTGCCGCCATGCCGTCGAACGTTGGTCGGGGTTAAAGCGATGCGTTTCCACGCCACGGGGCCACAGCTTGAGCCCGTTGGAAATCTTGTGCGCTTCCAGCACGTCGCCCATCGAAGGCGAAGGGACGTAGGTGTGTTCGCAGCGCCCGTAGAACCACGCCAGGTATTTCCACAGCACTTTCTCGAACGGAGCCAGCGTCGCGTAATATTTGAAGTACGAACTGAAATGGGTGTGGTACGACGCCACCACGGGCACCTTCAGCTTTTTGGCGAGCCGCAGCGCCTGAATCCCGACGACATCGGGCGTGGCGATGTGGAACAGCGTCGGCTGAAAGGCTTCGATTTCGCGCTGCACGCGGCGTGGCAGGTGCGTCGAGATGCGGTATTCGGAGCGCCCACCCGGCATGGGCACCGACGGCACCGGCAGCAACGTGCCCACGTGGTCCACCTTGGGCTGGTCGATGGTGGGCGCAACGATGCGGACGGCGATGCCGCGCTTCTCTAAAAAGGCCACGAGGCGGTTCAGCGTCAGCGAGACGCCGTCGGCGATGTGGTTGTAGTTGCCCGTAAACAGCGCCACGCGCAGCGGCGATTCGGTGGCGGCGGGGCGATCTATTTCCTTGCGCGTCGTGGTATGCATCATACGTGACATCAAGGCAAGCGGCTTCCGAAAGGAAAGGCGTGGGTGGGCGAAGGTAGGAGCAGCGGCAAGCGCCTGGCACAGCTTGCTCAACGGAAGGGCACGCTCCAGGATTCACTCGGAGCGACGCGTCCCATGCTCAAACCGCGCGTTTGTGGTTCATTTCACGCGATTATCACGGGTGGGTGCCCGTCGGCATGATCCTGTTACAAGCGCGTGACGCTTGTCAGCCGCGTCCTTGGGCAGAGAAGTAACATTTCCTCTCTATTTTATCATCGCGACTCTTCTGCTGCGGTGGTTGCCTGTTTCTCGGCCCACAGGGCCTCATAGCGGGCGGCTTGGTCGGGTTGGTTTTGCGCCCGGTAATAGGCCGCCAGGTGCGTGTGGACGAAGCGCTGGAGGTTGCGGTCGGTGGCGTCGTGCCCGATCTCGAAACTGTGCAGCAGCAAGGGTTCAGCCTCGGCATAGCGCCCTTGCGCCGTGAGCGCCGCGCCGAGCAGCGTCTTTACCTCGGCGACTTCCGTATGGTCAGGGGCGAATGCTTCTAACCGGAGCGCGAGGGCCTTGCGCAGGTGCATTTCTGCAGCTTCGGGCTCCTTTTTTTCCAGGGCCGCCCAGCCTAACCCCACGAGTGGATACGACACATACAGGTGGTCCGCACCCAGTCGCTGTTCAAAGATGTGCAGCGCTTCGTTCAGGTTGGTTTCGGCCTCTTCGGGGGCACCCAGCGCCACCCTCGTACGGCCCAGG
Organism: Rhodothermia bacterium; assembly: GCA_030428385.1. Classification (GTDB taxonomy): domain Bacteria; phylum Bacteroidota; class Rhodothermia; order Rhodothermales; family JAAAOL01; genus JAUIDY01. Next base: position 24,290 of record JAUIDY010000022.1, read on the forward strand.
TTCACGAGGCTGATCCCCACATAAGGATGGGTGTCTCCGAGCCCTTCCTGGAACAGGGCCGCGCTTTCGCGGAAGAGGGGCTCGGCACGGCTCCAGGCGCCGCCTTCGGTCAGGGTTACGCCGAGCAGGTTGTAGGCATTACCCACGTCGGGATGCTGTGGCCCCAGCATTTCCTGGCGGGCTTCCAACACGCCCCGCAGTTCTGCTTCCGCCTCATCAAAAGCCCCAAACCGCGCCATCGCCAGTCCGAGGGCTTCTTTGCTCGTAAGCGTGTGGGGATGGTGGACCCCCAACCGCACGGTGCTGATGGTAGCGGCTTCGCGCCCAAACGTGACGGCTTCTTCCCGTGCTCCTTGTTCCATGCGAACGACGGACAGGTTGCCCAAAATAAGCGCCCTTAATACTTCATGCTCCTCTTCCTGGGCATGGGCCAGGGCCTCGCGCAACACCGGTTCGGCCTCGTCATACCGGCCCTGCCGCTGCAAAATAAGTCCGAGGTTTTGCTGGCTTTTAAGGGTGTTGTGGTCGGTTGGTCCTGGTGTTTCGCGTAACACCTCATATCCCGCCCGCACCATGCGTTCGGCGGTCTCGTAATCGCCGAGGTCGAGGTGTACCACCCCGCGCAGGTTTTGGAGGAGGGCCACCTCGGGATGGTGAGAGCCGTGCTGCGCCATGCGGATGGTTTTGGCACGCGCAAATAAAGAATCTGCCACGTGGGGTTGGCGCAGACGCCACTTTACCTGCCCCAGGTTGTGCAACGTCTCGGCCACACCGGGATGATCGGCTCCAAGGTGCTCCAGCCGCAGCGCCAGCGCCTCGCGCAACAGCGAATCGGCAGCAGGATACAGCCCGAGGTTCAGGTGGACGCGTCCGAGCACATTCAACATGCGGGCTTGAAGCACGGGCGTGTTGGACAAGGTGTGGCGTACGTCGGTGGCGCTGCGGGCGAGCAGGGTGCGTACCGGCATCGTGTCCCGGCGCTCGGGTTGCGGAAGCATGGGATCCGAGGTGCCGAAGACGCCTTCGAGATACGTCGCCATCGCCTCGGCGCTGTCGCGCTCGCGGGCGATGGTGTTGCGCTGTACCGCCATCGTCGCCGCGAAACCTACGGTCAGCAAAAAGATGACCGCCGCCGCCAACACTGCGGCGCGGTGCCGACCGATGAACTTGCTGGCGCGGTAACCGAAGGTGTCGGGGCGGGCGGTGACAGGCAGCCCCGCGAGGTGGCGCTTGATGTCGTCGAGGAAGGCGTCGGCAGAGGCATAGCGCCGTTCTGGCTCTGGGCGCAACGCTTTCAGCACAATGGTGTCGAGGTCGCCCCGCAGGCGGCGGTGCAACCGCTCGGTGGTGGTGGCCCGTGCCGCGCTGATGATTTCAGGCGGCTTCGTTTCGGTGGTGCCGTTGGTGGTGGTTGTGGCCGCATGGGTGACGGCGGTGGACGGGCGCTCCGGGGCGTCGGTATCGTCGGCGGGGCGTCGGCCCGTGAGCAGTTCGTAGAGCACCACGCCTAGGGCATACACATCGGTGGCGGTAGTGATGACGCTGCCGCTGACCTGTTCGGGGGCGGCGTAGCCGGGCGTCATTACGCGCACGCCCGTATGGGTGAGCGGCCCCGACAGCGCCATCCGGTCATCCAGGAGCTTGGCGATGCCAAAGTCGAGGAGTTTAACGGTGCCGTCGTTGGTGACGAGTATGTTCGACGGCTTCAGGTCGCGGTGGACAATGAGGTTCTGGTGAGCATACTGCACCGCCTCGCACACGGTTTGAAACAACTGAAGGCGGGCGTCTACGGAGAGGCGTTGGTTGTCGCAGTATCGGTCGATGGATTGGCCATCCACGTATTCCATCGCTAAGAATGGGCGGCCATCGTCGGTAACGCCGCCGTCGTGGAGTGGGGCGATATGCGGATGGTGGAGCGCGGCAAGAATCTGCCGTTCGTGGCGGAAGCGGCGCAGGATGTCGTCGGTGTCCATGCCGCGCTTGACTACCTTAAGTGCCACTTCCTGCTCGAATTGCCCATCGGCACGCCGGGCCAGGTAGACGGCTCCCATCCCACCGCGTCCCAGTTCGCGCTCAATCTCGTAGTTACCGATGACCGGCGCCTCGCCTGTTTCAGCCGCCGGAAGCAACGTGAGCAGGTCGTCGTGGGCCGCCTGAAAAAGCGGAAGGTCTTCCGCATCGGCCGCAAGAAGCGATTCGACCTCATCCCGCAGCGACGAATCGGCACCACAGGCATCGTCGAGGAAGGCCGGTCGCTGGTCGGGCGACAAGGCGAGGGCTTCGTGAAAGAGCGCGTCGATTTTTTCCCAGCGTGTGGGGGTCATGGTCCACCTCCAGCCAAAGAAGAAGCAACAGGTAAAACGTTAGCGGGCGAGTTGATGCGTCAGCCAGGCCCGGGCGGTGCGCCAGTCCCGCTTCACAGTGGCCGTCCCAATACCTAGCGCCTGTGCTGTTTCTTCCACCGTCAGCCCTGCAAAAAACCGGCATTCGATGACGTGGGCCTGCCGGGGTGCAAAGGACGCGAGGTCCTGAAGCGCATCGTCGAGGGCTAGCACATCTTCGGGGGCGACGGGTGCGGCGTGGAGGCCTTCATCAAGCTGCACCGTAAATGCCGCCGGGGTGCGTTTGTCGGCCTGGCGCTCGCGGGCGGCGCTGACGAGCACCTGCCGCATGGCGCGGGCCGCCACCCCAAAAAAATGGGCGCGGCTCTCCCACGCGAGGTCCTGCGACGGCAACAGCTTCAGGTAGGCTTCATGCACGAGCGCGGTGGTGTTGAGCGTGGCCCCGGCGCGTCCCTGCCGCACCACATGCGCCAGCCGCCGCAGTTCCTGATAGACCTGTTCGTACACCTGATCGAAGGCCCGCGCATCGCCGCCCTGTGCCGCGTGCAGCAAGGCCGTGACGGATAGAGGGTCGGCGTCGTTCATACGGTTGGTTGGCCTGCTTTTGGAAAACGGATCACGGGCATGATCCCGTTTGCCGAAGCCTTGCGTAGGGTGGATGTGAAGGGCAGCAGCAGGCGCATCTTCTCCTGCCTGCTTTTCCTATCTCGCTATTTCTGGGCATAAAAACAAGAAGAGAAGGTATGTCTGCTCCGCTCCGCCTCTTCCTCCTGCTGCTATGGCTTGTGCCGTCGGCCTGGGCGCAGAACAACGCCCCCATCGGGGTGCAAGACCTCTATCACGTTGAGACAAACCAGGTGCTCAGCGTACCGGCGGCCAGTGGCGTGCTTTCGAACGACTACGACCCAGATGGCGACACGTTTTTTCTGTCAAGTGGCATCCTTCCGGACCACGGAGACTTGGCCTTTGCAGGGGGCGGGGCGTTCACCTATACGCCCGACACCGACTTTGTGGGAACCGATACATTCGGCTATCGCATCAGCGATGGGAGTCTGACGACCAGCTTGGTCACTGTCACGGTGGAGGTGTTGCCCAGCCCCAACCGTGCGCCGGTAGCCGTGCCGGATGCCTACACCACCCCCTTCGAGACGGCGCTTTCGGTAACGGGCGCTGAGGGCCTCTTGACCAATGACTACGACCCGGACGGCGATACGATCTTTGTCGGGTCCTTTACCTCGCCTGCGAACGGCTCGGTTTCCGTTAACATCAACAGCGGTGCCTTCACCTACACGCCCAACACAGGCTTCAGTGGCACCGACAGCTTTCAATACCGGATCCGCGATCCCGCCTTCTCGATCTCGTCCCTCGTTGATGTCTTTATCGGAGTTGGTGTGGATACGGTGCTGCCCGTTGAACTGGTGCGCTTCGAGGCGGTGCGTGATGGAAACGCCGTGCGGCTTTCGTGGGACACCGCCAGCGAGACCAACAATGCGGGTTTTGAGGTGGAGCGTGCGGTAAACGGTCACGCCTTCGCAACGCTCGGTTTTGTAGAAGGGCACGGCACGAGCACGGCACCAAAGACCTACACCTTTACCGACATTACGCTTCCCTTCGAGGGAAAGGGGCTGACCTATCGCCTCAAGCAGGTCGACTTCGACGGCACGGTGGATTATTCGCCGCTGGTGGAACTGGATCTGCAAGCCCCCGACGCCGTCGCCCTCCACGAGAATTTCCCCAACCCGTTCCGGGAGGTCACGACCATCCGCTACGAACTGCCCCGCGACACAGCGGTGCGGCTGGCGGTGTACGACGTGCAGGGCCGCGAAGTCGCCTCGTTGGTGGATGGTGCGCAGGCGGCAGGACGCCACGCCATTCCCTTCCACGCCGAAGGTTTGCCGAGTGGCCTGTATTTCTACCGCCTGGTTACCGACGACGGACGGCAACAATCGGGGCAGATGTTGCTGGCGCACTAACGGGTCGAAGTGAACCTCAAACCACTCACACCTAAGATGGCGCAATTCGGGGGTTTCCCAAGCATTGCCCGGTCTTCAAAGGAGGTAGCGATGCGCTTCCTAGAGTGTCCCCAACACCAACAAAAAGACTTCACCAAACTCACGTATTGGCATGGCAAAGACTTCCCTTTCACAGGCCCAATTCCAAGGACTAAGCTGGTTCAAAAAGACCGGTATGCCTGACGACCCGACCCTGGTAGGCCAGGTTTATTTTCCAACAAATTCTGCTACCCTAGATACCCGCGACCGCAAGGCGCTCCGGCGCATGGCTGCCTATTACGCCGAAGTCCTGCGTGGATCCTATACCAACGTGGTACGCCCGCTCCAACTCCTATTCACGGGCTTTGCCGACCATCGGGGCACAGAAAGCCACAACCAAAAGCTGGGGGAGCAACGGGCGCAGGCTGTCCAGCGAGAGGTAGATCGCCTGCTTGCTACGTATGCCAACTACTCTTCTACGGTGCAGTCACAGGGCGAAACCCATGACCAGGCGCAGCGAACCAAAGCGGGTGCCCACAAAGCGCTCCGGCATTTCCAGCCCATCCTGGTTGCGCCTTCGCTGGCGGTGGGGCGGCGTGTCGATATTCGTACTTCCTATCAGGTGCCCCCACCCAAGCTTGAGATTGGCGACATTCACATCTTTGGCGAACCGCCCGTCGATACGTCTAACCGGTTCATCTTCCGCATCACGGGCGGTTTCGGGATAGGAGAGTATGTAGGAGGGCAGAGTTTACAACTCGACATTACCAATGAGCGCTCTGGTCAAACGGCCACCTATATGTATGTGGGCGCAGGTGGGACCGTAGGATTCCCGATTTCTATAACGACGGCCGGCGAGGAGGAACATGTCACGCTGCCCCACTGGGTCTTGTTAGAAGATTTTCAGGGTGCAGGTAATGTGATTGGCGGAGGGTTGGGTTATACAGGCACGATGCTGTACTTCGATGGCCCTATGGACCGTGGCGAGATGTACCGTTCGCTTGAAGTGGTGTTGACGGGAACAGATATCGGTGGCGGCTTCCAGGCAGACCGCTTTGGCTATTGGAACCTGATGCATATCAAAAAGAAGCGGAAATAATGGCGCGCTTCCTCGGTCTCCAGCGCATTCAGCCTCTCGCCTTCACCTGTGAACCACGCCTGACCGCGGATTCCTTTGGCAAAACGCCCTTTCTAGAAGCCAAGCAATAAGGCCTGCCTGATTCCATCGCGTAGCGCCACAATAACAGGTCACATCCAACCTTCAAACGGCAACGGTCCCATGTCAGTCAAGATCTTTAAACCCGTCGGGGCTGGTGCCCCCAACCGGCCGCGCTGCGTAAGTACCATCTACGACTTGCTCAATCGCGTACCGGTTCATTCTGGTGGCCCGCCTCAACCCCTACCGGCAGGCGATATGCCGCGTTTGCAGGAAGCCATTTTTCGTTTTCAGGCCCACCACAAGGTCACACAGGCGAATGGCGTCATCGATCCAAACAGCCGCTCTCTTGTGCTGCTGACCCAACACGCCAACCCGATACCGCGGACGGTGGTGCTGGCCGTGAACGGGGGCTATTTTCAGACCGACCCTCGGTGGGATAAAATCAATATGAATACGTCCTCTGGCATTGAGTATACCATTGGATATAAAGGCTGTGCCATCAGTTCGGTTGCTTCGGCTTTCGCTTCCAAAAACGTACGCATCATCAATAGCGCAGCGGTGCAACAAAAGATTCAGGACAAACAACGGTTAGCGAACAAGCGGCATAAGCATCGGCTCCGTCTAGGCATTGACTATGGCGCTATTACTCCGCTCACGCTGGATGCATGGATGACCCTAAAGGGGGGGCAGGGTTATAAAACATCGCATTCGGTGAGCATTGACTGGGAAGGCGTGGCTAACATATCACCGGATATCACCTTTGTTTATGAGACCAAACAATGGGATAAAAGATATCCATCGCCTGCCCAGCTTCGGGCATTGCTGGACCAAGGCTTCCTTATCATCGCTTTTCATCCAACCCGTCACTTTGTTCTGCTCACTGGCTATGAAGGAGAAATCACGTTCAAGGTGTGGGATGTGGGGTATTCCTCGCGCCACAGCTATACATACGATCAGTTGGCCAGCTTCACCCTCTACAAACACCAACTCTCTCACCGGACCAAGCTGCGGCCTGCAGCCTATTAGAGATGATCGGCATGATACGAATGCCGTCGGTTTTTCGATAATCAAGGTGTACCCAGACCATGACTCCTTTACATAGATCGAAGAACCATGCGCACCTTTCTTTTCGTCCTCGCTTTTCTCCTTTTCCCCGCCCTTGTTCATGCCCAGTCGGGCCCGGTGGGTGATGCCAACCTCGGCTACCAGTTCGCGCCACCCGATGGCTGGATTGCCCAGCAGGTGGAGGGCGGCTTTCTGCTCGGCTCGCATTCGCAGTATGGCTTTGTGCTGGTCCTTCCGCACGAATACACCACCCTCGACCAGATCCGCGCTGAGGCCCAGCAGGGGCTCCACGAAGCCGGCGGCACCTCGCTCCAATTGAGCAGCGACCTCGTTGACATCGGCTCGAACGGCATCGGCGGCGAGTTTGGCGGCACCATCGAATGGCAGCAGGCCAAGGCGTATGCCGTCAGCATCCTCTCGCCGCATGGCAATGGGGGCCTGACGATCCTGGCCGCTACCGACCCCACGCATTTCTCCGACACACACCGCGATGTCGCCAAGGCCATCGCTCGCAGCGCCGAGTTTGCCGAGCCGCCGCCTGCGCCGGTGGCATCCAGCGTTCCGTCGGGCAGTCCGTGGCACCAGAGGCTCGTGGGCGCGCGCCTGCAATACCTGTACAGCTACTACAGCGGCGGCGTGGACGGCTCGTACGTGGGCGCATCCGAGAAAACCATCATCGACGTGTGCGAAGCGGGCTACTTCAACTACTACAGCAACAACACGCTGGCGGCAGATGGCGGCGGTGGCGCGGGCTACAACGTGAGCGGCTACACCGACGGGCGTCAGCAAGGGCAGGGGCGTTGGGAAATCGCGCAGCGCGGCGGGCAGACACTGCTGCTGCTCCACTTCCACAACGGCAACGTGTCGGAATACGCGCTGACGACCAACGACGATAACCACACGCTGCTCAACGGCGAGCGCTTCTTCGTCACCCGTGGCGCGTACGACCCCGAAGACGCCCCGGATTGTTATTGAGCAGCCACGCCGCTGGGGAGTTAAGGCCCGATGCGACGGGTGAAATAGATCGTTTTTCTATAGCGTTTGACCCATTGTGTCGTCCATTTCTCGTGTCATCTCAAATCGACCAAAGGGAGATTATTTCATCAGTCGCCTTTGGCTCGTGTCACGGAGCGAAGCGGAGCTAAACGCATGTGAGAGATCTCCCACTGCAAGGATTAGCTGAACGATAACGTGGGAGATCTCTGCTCCCGATGGTCGTCGAGATGACAAGAAAAAAACGTTTTCTCGTGTACTGAGGGATGAAAAAACGCGGCGCATCGAGACGGAGGTTGCACTTTATCCTCGATGCGCCGTTTCCTTTTCCCGCGTGCCGCTTCCCCCATTCCTCACCGCTCCGTCATGACGCTTCGCTTTGCCACCCCCGCCGACGTCCCGCTCATCCTCGCCTTTATCAACGGGCTGGCCGAATACGAAAAGCTGGCGCACGAAGTGGTGGCGACGGAAGAAACCCTGCACGCGACGCTGTTCGGCGAGCGGCCCTACGCCGAGGTGGTGATCGGCGAACACGAGGGCGAGGCGGTGGGGTTTGCGCTGTTCTTCCACAACTACTCCACGTTCCTCGGGCGGCCCGGCATTTATCTGGAAGACCTGTTCGTGAAACCCGCCTGGCGCGGGCGCGGCTTCGGCAAGGCGCTGCTGACGTTCCTCGGCAAGCTGGCGGTGGAACGCGGCTGCGGCCGCCTCGAATGGGCGGTGCTGGACTGGAACGAACCCGCCATCCGCTTCTACGAGTCGCTCGGCGCACAGCCGATGGACGAATGGACCGTCTACCGCGTCACGGGCGAGGCGCTCGAACGGCTGGCGGCGATGCACGGATGAGGCTTCATTCTGACCTTGCATCCATGTAAATCAGTGCATACCGTCTTATAGGTTATTAAAATCGCCGATATTATAAGTTAAGTGGGGGCAGCTTTTACGCAATCTGTTTGAGGTAGCCGAATGAAATTTCTATTTGCCTTCTGCTTTGCAGGATTTGTTGTAGGGTTGCTTCTCCTCTGATTGACACTGTGGCCATCAACATTCACCCCGGATGCACCAGGTGGCCCATCTCGAAGTCGATGTAACGGTGTAGGGTGGCGGTTTCACCGTCGGTGAAGGTCACGCGGCAGGTGCAGAGGAATGGCGCATACGCCGCGGTCTTGACGCCGATAGACTGGTTGGTTTTGGTCCCGGCAAAGCCGTTTTTCATGCCCGGCGGCCCGAAGAAGAACTCCGCGTGTTGCACGCCGCCGAGGTTGGCTCCAGTGTCGGCGAGGAGGTAGATGTAGGCGTCGTACCACGGCCCCTGCTTCTGTGTCGGCGCGAGGAGGTGCGTCAGGAAGATGCCCCGCTGGCGCTGGTAGATGGCGGTGCGGGTGTCGTCCGTACTTTCGCCGACGGCATGGATGGCGGTGACGCGGGTGGCGGCGGCGTATTCCGGCCCGGCGAACGGGAGTTGCAGAAGATCCGGCTTGTGGCGCAGCAGTGTCGATAAAAAGGTCTCGTCCTCGCGGTAGTCGCGGGGACCGTACAGCTTGCCGTGATGCCGCGTCACGAGCCAGCCAAACAGCACCAGCACAACCACCGGAAAACCCGTCAGGAACCACACCAGCGGGTGCGCGCCGAGGTCTTTCAGATGCGCCGCGCCAAAGCCCGTCACCAGCGCCACCATCCCGTACACCAGCACGATGAACAGGGCGATGATGCCGAGGGGGTTTTTCGACAGGCTAGACGCGGTTTCTCGCATAGAAGTCATGTGTTGGCTATCGGCTGTCAGCTATTGGCTATCAGGTTGTAGTGTAGCGGTGTTTCCGGGCACGACGCGCCATAGCGCGTCGGTACGGGTGTCTTTTCAACAACCGATTCCCCTATTCGCTATTCCCCGCACCCCATTCCCGACAATATCCCCTCTTCCCACACCCCCCATCCCCCTTCCCTCACCTCACGCATAGGCGGTCGGTAGCTCCTCCCACCGGGTGGTGTAGCGCGGCGAGCGGAGGGTGCAGCGTGTGGCCCACGCCGGGGGCTTTTTTTGTGGGCGGGCGGCGGCGAAGACCACGGCGTCGTGTCCGGCTTTGCGGTTGATCGTGTCGAGCGTGTGCATGAGGGCGGCGTGCCGGGGATCGGTTGGGAAAAACAGGTGGCCCTGGGTGGGCGATTCGGGCACGAGGCCGTAGCACAACACCCCGGCTTTGGTGTAGCTGCTGTTTGGTCGCCATGCTTTGTGCAATCCGGCGTTGGCAGCCTGAAGGAGCCACGGCGTGTAGTTGGTTGCTTGCGAAAGGTGGATCGTGGCGGCGTCCTGGCGGGCGTCGGGTTTGTGGCGGTGGCCGGTGAGCAGGAACACATGCAGCATATGGGCCGCCAGCTTGTCGCGGCGCAGTTTCATGGCGGCGCGGCTGACGAACGTCGTCAGCACTTCGCGCATCGTAGCCGGATCGCTCACCGCCTCGCCGAAGCTGCGGCTGTGCACCACGCTCTTGCGTGTTGGCGGCTGGGCTTCCAGCGGAAAACAGGGGGTGCCGCGTAGCTCGTACACCGTGCGGAGGCCGATCACATTCATGTAGCGCCGCGCCTGCTGGTCGGAGAGCCCACACAGGTGCAGCGCCGTGGTGATGTGATTGCGCCGCAGCCGCGCCCCCCACCGCCGCCCGATGCCCCACACATCTTCCACCTTCACCTGCGCCAGCGCCGTGCGGTTGCGCTCATCGAGCACAAACGTGCGTTTTTTGGTCTTTTTGGCAAGTTCGCTGGCGGCCTTGGCGAGCGTTTTGGTAGCTCCGATGCCCACGCGCACCGGGATGCCCGTCCAGCGCGCCACACGCTGGTGAATCGCCTCGCCCAGTTGCGTCAGGTCGCTTTGCGCCGGGACGTGCAAAAACGCTTCGTCAATCGAATACACCTCCATCTGGTTGCAGAACGTTTCCAGCGTGTGCATCACCCGCCGCGAGAGGTCGCCGTAGAGTTCGAAGTTGGCGCTGAAGATGTGCGCGCCCACAGCGTCGAGCGTCTCGCGGTGTTTGAAGTAGGGCGCGCCCATTGGGATGTTGAGCGCCTTCACCTCGTCGCTGCGGGCGATGATGCAGCCGTCGTTGTTAGACAGCACGGCGACGGGCTTGTCGCGCAAGCGGGGCACAAAAACCCGCTCGCACGAGGCGTAGAAGTTGTTACAGTCGACGAGGACAACGGGCATGGCTACCGGAAGCTGTGGATGCTGTACGTGACGACGCCCCAGATGCCGCTGTCCTCGGGGTCGAACAACTCGATGGGGCTATAGCTCGGATGTGCCGATTCGAGCCATACGCGGGTGCCCTGGGTGCGGAAGCGCCGCACGGACAGGTCGCCATACACCGTGGCGATGATGATGTCGCCATCGCGGGGCTCCAGCGAACGGTCCACGATCAGCAAGTCGCTGTCGAAGATGCCCGCGCCGTTCATCGACTCGCCCTGCACGCGGGTGATAAACGTGGTGGCGGGGTGTGGGATCAGGTGGGCATACAGGTTCAACTGACGATCAACAAGGTCATCGGCAGGCGAGGGGAACCCCGCGCTCGTGGTGCTCAGGTACAACAGCAGTTTCATCGAGATAGAGTATGTGTCACATAATTTATACATATAAACATGTTCAAAATAATGTGTAAAAATATGTGTTGTCAAGATGTGGGAAGATCAGCACGGGGATCAGTGGCCCACACGGCGTCTGTGAAACCTGTATCTTCGACGCCTTCCCGGTCGCCACTTCGCCTTGGTTTGTGATGCCTCCACCACCGCCCGATTCCACGGTACCTCAACCTCTGCCGCCTGATGAAGGCTGGGGGAGCACGACGCCGTTTGGCTGGACGAACGGCGTGGGACTGGGCGGCGGCATAGTCGTTTTTGTGCTCCTGTTGCTGCTGCCCACGCCCGATGGGTTGAGCGAGGCCGGATGGCACACCGCCGCGTTGGGCTTGCTGATGGCAATCTGGTGGATGACCGAAGCCATCCCGATGGCCGCCACGGCGCTGCTCCCCATCGTGCTTTTGCCGCTGCTGGGTGCCCAGCCCATCCGTGAGGCAACGGCCCCCTACGCCAACCCGCTGATTTTCCTTTTCCTCGGCGGTTTTGTCATCGCCCTAGGCATGGAGCGGTGGAATTTGCACCGCCGCATCGCGCTGAACGTGATCCGCGCCATCGGGACGAAGCCACGGGCCATCGTATTGGGTTTTATGGTAAGTGCGGCGGGCCTGAGCATGTGGGTGAGCAACACCGCCACGGCGGTCATGATGCTGCCCATCGGGCTGTCGGTGCTGCAACTGGCGCGTTCATCGTCCGACGGCGGAGCCCACAACTTCGGCCCGGCGCTGATGCTGAGCATTGCCTATGGATGCAGCCTCGGCGGGATCGCCACGCTGATTGGCACGCCCACCAACGCCGTGCTGGCGGGCTTTTTCTTCGAGACCTATAACGTAGAGATTGGCTTTGCGCAGTGGATGCTGCTCGGTGTGCCGCTGCTGGTGATTGGGTTGCCGCTGACGTTCTGGGTGCTCACGCGGTGGGTGTTTCCCATCCGCATCGAGACGCTGCCGGGGGGCAAGGCGCTTATTCTGGATGCACTGAAGCAGTTGGGCAAAACCACCAAGCCAGAGTGGCTAGTGATGGGCGTCTTTGGCATGGTGGCGGTGCTGTGGATTGTTCGCCCGCTGCTGACGGACATGGTGCCGGGCCTCAGCGATGCAGGCATCGCCATCGGCGGGGCGCTGCTGATGTTTCTGGTGCCGGTCGATCTACGGCAGGGGCAGTTTTTGCTCACCTGGCGCGAGGCCGAGCGGCTCCCGTGGGGTGTGCTGCTGCTCTTCGGCGGCGGCCTCTCGCTTGCCAGCGCCATCAGCGAGACGGGGCTGGCGGACTGGATCGGGAACGCACTCGCCGGACTCAGCGCACTGCCCATCGTGCTGATTGTACTCATCGTCGTGGCGATCGTGGTGCTGCTCACCGAGATGACGAGCAATGTGGCCACCGCCGCGGCTTTTCTGCCGATTATGGCATCCGTTGCCATCGGCATCGGGCAACATCCATTTGTGCTCACGGTGCCCGTCGTGATCGCCGCGAGTTGCGCGTTTATGCTGCCCGTCGCTACGCCGCCCAACGCCATCGTGTATGGCAGCGGGGCCGTCACCATTCAGCAGATGGTGCGCGCCGGGTGGGTGCTCAACATCCTCTTTATCCTCCTCACCACGGCGCTGGCCCTCACGCTGGGGCTGTGGGTGTTCGAGGTGGAATTCGGGGTGTTGCCTGCATGGGTGCAGCCGTAGGGAATGGGGTGTGGGGAATAGGGCGTAGGGGATGACCCCCGTGGCGACCCCGCGGAGAGGGGCTGTGCTTGCCGTTCAAAAAAGGGCGGGCTTCTTAGGCCAGCCGGCGGCGCTTGTTGAGGTAGGCGAGCAACGCTTGGTCGTAGGGCTGGGCGGTGTCGAGTTCCACGAAGTCGACGTTGTGCTCCAGGCAGCGGCGGCGGAAGCGGTCGGAGAAGACGCGGACGGCGTCGGCGTAGTGGTCGCGGAGCTGCGAGGGTTGCAGCGAGATTTCTTCACCCGTCTCCATGTCGCGAAACACCATCGGCACGTCGGGGAAGCGAAAGAGGCGTTCGGTTTCGCTTTCGAGGATGTGGAAGACGAGCACTTCGTGGCCCCGGTGGCGCAGGTGGCGCATCGCTTTTAGCAAGTCGTCGTGCGCGGCGATGTTTTCGAAGAGGTCGGTGATGATGACCACCAGCGAGCGGCGTGCGATGCGCTCGGCGACTTCGTTAAGGACGGCAGCGGCGCTGGTGCGGCGTCCATCAGCGCTTTCTTTCGAGAGGCGCTCCAGCATGACGAGCAACTGCCGCACGTGTTGCTGGGTGCTCTTGGGCCGCAGCAGCGTGTGGATCGACTCGTCGAAGGCGATCAGGCCGGTGGCGTCGCGCTGCTTGGCCATCAGGAAGTGCAGCGCCGCACTCAGGTAGGCCCCGTATTCCAGCTTCGTCAGCCCCGACGCGTGGCGGTAGTACATCGACGGCGAGGTGTCGAGCACGACGTAGTGCCGCAAGTTGGTTTCCTCTTCGTACTGCTTCACGTAGTGGCGGTCGGTTTTGGCAAAGACTTTCCAGTCTACATGCCGCAGTTCATCACCGGGGTTATACGGGCGGTGCTCCGCAAACTCGACCGAGAAGCCGTGGTACGGGCTTTTGTGCAGCCCCGTGATGAAGCCTTCCACAATAAGCCGCGCCCGCATCTCCATGTTTTTCAGACGCGACACCGCCACCGGATCGAGATAACGCAGGGAGGTTTCCAAAAGGCAATGAGGAATGAACAAGAAGTAATAGGAATCCCTCCCAACGCGAGGGCGGCGGGATAGATTCGCACCGCCGGGTTTCAGGGGCTACTTGAGGAGCAGCATGTGCTGAACCGCATGCGTGGTCGCGCCTGCCTGGAGCCGGGCGAGATACAGCCCACTTGGTAACCCCGTCGCCTCGAAGACGGCCTCGTGCCAGCCTGCAGGCAACGCCTCGTCGAGCAGCACCGCCACCTCGCGCCCCTGCACATTGTAAACCGTCAGGCGAACGGGCTGTGCGGTCGGCAGGCCGAAACGCAGCGTGGTGGCGGGGTTGAACGGGTTGGGATAGTTGGCGTCCAGCGTGACGTGCTGCGGCAAATCCATTTGGTCTTCCACCGCGATGTCGATGTCGCAGGTTGTGGCCAGCACTTCTTCCGCCGAGTTGCAGCCTGTGCGGTTATTGTCGAAGTTGCTGACGTTCAGCACGCCATCGGACGCAAGCAGCGCCGCGATGCCACAACTACAGGAATGAAGCTGATCATTGTCGTTGATAATCAGGTTTCTGCCAATCAAGGTAACGCGGTACAGCCCGTCGATTTGCACCAGCGCATCATTGTTGATGATAAGCAAGTCGTTGCCAACCGTGGCGAGGTTCGTGAGCCCGTCGAGGTTTGGGAGAGCCTCATTATCCTGAATGGCTAAATCCGTCCCGACGGACGACAGGTTGTGTAGCCCTGCTATGTTTTCCAGGACATGGTTGTCAGCAATATTCAGGTGCCTCCAGACTGAGATGAGGCCACGCAGTCCGTCTAGGTTCGGTAGCGCCTCGTTGTGCTGGATGAGTATATATTCCACCGAAGAAAGCTGGCGGAGGGCATCGATGTTTTCAAGCACCGCATTGCCTGAGACATCCAGATATCGTCCAAGCGAAGTGAGGTTATGGAGCCCCTCCAGGTTCTTCAGCGCGTCGTTGCTAGAAACGCGCAAGTGCCCACTGAGCGTAGTAAGGCCGCTAAGTCCAGCAAGGTTTTCTAGGGTATCATTTTCAATGATTTCTAGGGCTTCACCAACTACGGAGAGGTTATGTAGACCCTCTAGATTTTTTAGCGTACTGTTGTTAGAAATTAATAAATACCCTCCGACAGACGCGAGGCTGCCGAGCCCGTCAAGCTGTTCCAGCAGCGGATTCCGCCCTATGTAAAGGTCTTCCTCGACGGCGGCGATGCTACGCAGGCCATCGAGGTTTTGCAGCACCTCATTGCGCTCAACGCGCACGGATCCGTCCAGCGTAGTGATGTTGCTCAGGGCATCAATGTTTTCCAGGCTGCTGTTCTCGGCAATAGCCAGATGTCTCCCGACGGAAGCGAGACGACCCAGCCCGTCCAGGTGCAGCAGGGCCTCGTTTTGGGCAATTATCACATCTCTGGAGACAGCGGTGATATGGTCGAGACCGCCTAGGTTTGCTAGCACCTCGTTGCGCTGAATCAGCAGGTCGCCGTCAACAGCGGGGATGCCGCTCAGCCCGTCGATATGCATCAACGACTTGTTGTCTTCAAGGCGCAAGCCGCCGCCGATGGACGTCAGGCTTCGGAGTCCGTCGAGGGTTTGCAGCGCGTCATTGCCAACGATGGCCACGCCGCCCCCTACCGTGGTGATGCCACTGAGCGCCTCCAGGTGACCCAGGCCGTCGTTTGCTTCGATCCGCACATCGCCGTCCACGGAGGTCAGGCTGCCGAGTCCATCAATATCCGCCAGCGTGGCATTGTTGTAGATCGAAAGGGAGCCGCCCAGCGCGGGCACGTTGGCAAGCCCGTCCAGGTTTTCCAGCCGTGCATTGTTGCTGATATCCAGGCTGCCGCCGATGAGGGAAACCTGAGCCAAGGCATCGATCTGCGTCAGCATCTCGCTGCGTGCGATTCTCACGTCGCCGCCGATGGTGGTGAGGCTGCCGAGGGCAGCGAGGTCGTGCAGGGCTTTGTTACGCGCCAGATCCAAGCCGCCGCCGATACCGATGATGCCGCCCAGCCCACCGAGGTTCGCGAGCACATCATTGTTCTGGATAGACACATCGCCTTCCACCGAGGCCACGTTGCCGAGCGCTTCAAGCGAGACCAGCAGTTCATGGTCGCTGATCGCCAGGTCGCCGCCAATGGCGGTAAGGCCGTGGAGTCCGTCGAGGGTTTGCAGTGCCTCGTTGTTCCTGATGCTCACGGCTCCTCCAACGGATGTAATGCTGCCGAGCGCCTGCAGGCTTTCCAACCGTTCATTGTCCACGATGCGCAAAAACCCGCCCACAGCGGTGAGGTTGTCGAGCCCGCTGAGGTTTGCCAGCGAGGCGGTGTTATAGAGGTACACGTTTCCTCCCACCGTTGCCAAGGTGCCCAGCGCCGCAAGGTTGACCAGGTTCTCGCCGGAAAGGGTAAGCGAGCCCGTGATTTCGGTGATTTCAGCAGCGGAAAGGGCATTAACGTCGGCCTGCGTCGTCAACGTCAAATCGCCTTCGTAAACCTGCGCGTGTACGGGAAGGGCGAGGAGCAGGCTGACCCAAAGAAATCCACCAACGTGCCACCGGAAGGGCCGCCGTGTCTTTTGCGAGGCATTTTTCATGGCATCGGGGCTTCGCACAACCAGGACACGAAGAGGCTGTTTTGGATTTGTGAGCTTGGGCTGCGCAAGCGCCTTCGCGGCTTCTTGCTCGCTCCAGGCTGAAAATTATAACGGCCTCTAACAAATAGTACACATAAAACCCGGTCCATGATGTAAAAATGTGGCGAGGTGACTTCGCACAACCTGCGATCTGTCGCTTCCCCCATTCCCCTTCCCACCCTTTCACCCATTCTCCCTTTCCCTCCACCCGTTCCCACCGTATCTTGCGGGCATGGAGCCGAACGACATCATCAAAGCGCAACTGATGGACGCGCAGGATCTGGACCGCACGCTGGACCGGATGGCGCGGCAGATCGCGGAATTGATCGACCCCGATCAGGACGCGGCTCGGTCGTTTGCGCTCATCGGGATGCAGACGCGCGGTGTGTATCTGGCGAAACGGCTCCAGGCCAAGATCCGCGACGTGGATGGGTTTGACGTGCCCGTCGGTGTGCTGGATGCAACGATGTACCGCGACGACTTCCGCCTGCGTCTCAAGCAGCCCGTGGTCCGCGCCACCCGCATTCCGTTCGACATCACCGAGCGCCAACTGGTCCTGATCGACGATGTGCTGTACACGGGGCGCACCGCCCGCTCCGCCCTCGACGCCATCATGGACCTCGGACGGCCCAGCGCCATCCATTTTCTCGTGATTGTGGACCGCGGCCTGCGCGAAATCCCGATCCGTGCCGACATCGTGGGGCGCGTCGTCCCAACGATGCACGGCGAAGAAGTCCGCGTCCGCCTCCGCGAAATCGACGACCGCGAGGGCGTGTGGCTGGTGACACGCGGTACCCAAGACGACGCCTCCTCGACGAACGAAACCGAATCCTTGCATGGTTGAACAGGGAGATCCCGGAGACACGCCAATGCCCCACGATGTGCGCGCCGCCGAACCCGCACCCCTCACCCGTCTTCACCATCGCCACTTGCTCGGCTTGCAGACCTACAGCGCCGAGGAGATCCACCTCATTCTCGATACCGCCCGTGAATTCCGGCGCGTGCTCGACCGACCCATTCGCCGCGTCCCGACGTTGCGCGGCATCACGGTCGTTAACCTCTTCTTCGAGCCGTCGACCCGCACCCGCATCTCGTTTGAACTCGCCGAAAAGCGACTTTCGGCAGACACGGTCAACTTCTCGGCGTCCGGCTCGTCGGTGTCGAAGGGCGAGACGCTGAAGGACACCGCGCAGAACATCGAGGCGATGAAGATCGACATGGTGGTGGTGCGCCACAAGTCGCCCGGCGCACCGCATTTCCTCACGCGCTGCGTCGATGCCGTCATCGTCAACGCAGGCGACGGCGCGCACGAGCACCCGACGCAGGCGCTGCTCGACATGCTCACCATCAACGACCACTTTGCTTCATTCGAGGGACTCAACATTGCGATCATCGGCGACATCACCCACAGCCGCGTGGCGCGCTCCAACATCCACGGGCTGACGAAGCTCGGCGCGAACGTGACACTCTGCGGCCCGCCAACGCTGCTGCCCGTCGGTATCGAGAAGCTGGGCGTGCGCGTGACGCACCGGCTGGACGAAGCGCTGGAAGGCTGCGATGTGGCGATGGCGCTGCGCATCCAACTCGAACGCCAGGGCGACAGCCTCTTCCCGAGCCTCCGCGAATATCACGACCGCTTCGGCATTACCCTCGACCATCTCGCCCAATACCCGGATCTGCTGGTGATGCACCCCGGCCCCGTCAATCGCGGCGTCGAACTCGCCAGCGACGTCGTCGATCACGAACGCGCCATCATCCTGAACCAGGTCACCAACGGCGTCGCCACGCGCATGGCAGTGCTGTATCTGCTGGCAGGCATTGCTGACGGAGACGCAGGCTAAGCGCCATCTCAACGTCAAGAACTGCAACACTTTCGCTCCCGTGTCATCCTGAGCGTAGGCCCAAAGGGCCGCAGCCGAAGGACCTCCCACCGGGGTGCCTTCGCAAATGGGTTTTCTCTCCCCTGGCGGGAGAGAGACAGAGTGAGGGGGAAATATGCCAATGCCAGCGCTCGGCTCGGTTTATGAAATCACCCTCACCCTGGCCCTCTCCCATCGAGGGAGAGGGAACGCACAAAGAAGCCGCTGTGCTATCCCGACATCTACAAATGGAATCGGTATCTCGTCGTAAGGAGCTTTTTGTGTCGTCGAGATCCCTCACTGCCGTTCGGGATGACGGGAAAGAGCACCTGCGCTACCCCGACAAAACGTGCGCTAGTCGGTTGATGTGTTTGCGGGCGGGAGTTGGAAGGCTTGCTGCTGCGCCCGGAGCGATAGCTCGGTGGCGAGGAAACAGTGGGCCTGCGTCATCGCGGTTTCGGTGCGGTTGACGATGTCGTCCACCAGTTGCGGGCCGTACGGCATGGGCACGTCTTTGCAGTCGATGTACTGCACGCCTTCTTGGTCCACCAGAAACAGGTGGTCGGTGCCTTCGCGCCCGGCGATATCGACGTACTTGCGCATCTCGATGTAACCCTCAGAGCCCAGGATGGTGAGCCGCCCATCGCCCCAGGTGGGGAGGCCATCGGGCGTGAACCAGTCGATGCGGACGTAGCCCGTGCCGCCGTTGCCGCGCAGCATCACGTCGCCGAAGTCCTCGAAGTCGGGATAGTCGGTATGGTGCAGGTTGCCGACTTGCGCCGTCACCACTTCGGCCTCGGTGGAGCCGGTGAAAAAAAGAAACTGGTCGATCTGGTGCGAGCCGATGTCGCACAGGATGCCGCCGTAGCGCGCCTTGTCCCAGAACCAGTCGGGCCGCCGGGGGGCGTTGATGCGGTGCGGTCCCGTCCCGATGGTCTGCACCACGTCGCCGATGGCCCCGGCCTGCACAAGTTCGCCCGCCTTCACCGTGGCGCGGTTGCGCAGGCGCTCGCTGTACATGATCGAGTAGATGCGCTGCGTCTCGGCCTGCACGCGCCTTACTTCGGCCAGTTGCTCCAGCGAGATAATGCCCGGTTTATCGGCCATGTAGTCCTTGCCATGCTGCATCGCCCGGACGCCCAGCGGGGCGCGTTCGTCGGGAATGGAGGCGGAGACGATGAGTTGCAGCGATTCGTCTTCGAGGATTTCCTGCTCGCTGCGGGCGAGTGTGGCCTGCGGATACCGCTCGGCGTACTGTGCGATGAGGTCGGGCTCTTTGGCGTAGAACGACACCAGTTCGCCGCCGCCTTCCAGCACAGCATCGGTCTGCCCATAGATGTGCCCGTGGTTCAGGCCGATGGCGGCAAAGCGGATCCGGGTATTTCTTCGTGGGCGGGGTGGCGGTGGGACCTGTGCCTGGCTTTGCGGGACAAGGTGCGAGGCGACAAGGCCAGCGGTGGCGCTGGCAGAGGCTTTTAACAGCGCACGGCGACTGATTTTGGACACGGGCATATGGGATTGGGGGAAGGGGATGGCTGCAATGCGAAGCTAGGGCGAGGGGCAAAGAGTCGCAAGGACGGAGAAAGGGAAGAGGTACGTGCCAGAGCAGCACGCTTGATTTTCGGAGAAACATCGGGCCATTCATTCGATCCTACGACAGTCTGGCCTGCTTCGGCATCTCTGGGGCTGGCTCGCTATACTGCGAGATCCCGACACGAACGAAGTGACTGATGAAATAATCGCGTCCGGAATGAGATAAAAACACAGTGCTTATGCCCATCTCTGCCCGTTTTGCCCACGTCAACCTCATCGCCCGCGACTGGAAAGCACTGGTGGCGTTCTACGAAGCCGTGTTCGGTTGCATGGTGGTGCCGCCGGAGCGGGATTATGGTGGTCCCGACCTTGCAGCGGGGACCAATCTGCCTGGTGCCCGCTTGCGCGGCGTGCACCTTTCATTACCGGGCTACGCCGCCGACGGCCCAACGCTGGAGATTTACCAGTACGATGCGTTGGCCAACAGCGTGTGGCCCGAAGTGCACCGCCCCGGATTCGGGCACATCGCGTTTGCCGTGGACGAGGTGGAGGCTGCCCGCGAAGTGCTGTTGGCAGCAGGCGGAAGCAGTGTCGGCGAGGTGGTGACGTCGGTGACCACGACAGGTACCCGTGTGACGTGGTGCTACTGCCGCGATCCCGAAGGCAACATCGTGGAGTTGCAGCGCTGGGCCTGAGTCCACGACCGGTCGCTGCTACGCCACGCCTCGTCGCAGAAGGCCCTCGGCTCGCCACAGCGCGACAACTGATGCGGGTGCGATTCGTACAGCAGTCATTTCCCAATCCTTGCTGCTGCCATGCGTCTTTTGCTCCTCCTTGTTCTGCTCTTGCCCACCATTGCGCACGCGAGCAACCTGCGCGTCGAAAACGTCCGTCTCATCAGCCGGGGCGAGACCACGGGCGAACTCTATGTGCTCGTTGATGTGGCGTGGGACCATGCCTGGCACACCGACCGCAACCACGACGCCGCGTGGGTCTTTTTTAAGTACCAGTTTCCCAACTTCAACGGGACGGTGCACGCCAAGCTGATGCCCGACGAGCATGCCATAATCGACATACCCGGTGACGACACGCCGCCCGCCACCATTGCTGTCTCCGCCGATAGCACGGGGCTGTTTGTCTATCCGCAGGAAAACTACCGGGGCGACGTGCGCTGGCGCATCAGGGTGTCGTTGGAGCCGGGGCAGTACGAGCGCGTGCGTCGCCAGGGCCCCGTGCTCGAAGCCTTTGGCGTAGAGATGGTATATATCCCAGCAGGGCCGTTTGCACTGGGCGATCCCGATCCGGCGGCGCTTGGTTTTGGCGCGTTTTACCAGTCGGACGCCAGCGGCGAGTCCGACGGCCTGTATCACATCGCTTCCGAGGAGGCCATCGAAGTAGGGCCGCAGGCCGGGGCGCTTTATTACCGCCGCGCCAACCAATACCAGGGCGACCAGCAAGGCCCGATTCCAGCGGCCTTTCCGAAAGGCCACACCGCGTTTTACGTGATGAAGTACGAACTCACACAGGGCGACTATGCGGCGTTTCTAAACACTTTGCGCGACGAAGACACCTACGAGCGTTTCTCTTTTGGCGGACGCGGCTATCAGGACCAGCGCGGCAGCCTTCGGCTTGAGGGGCACACCTACGTGGCCGACCAGCCCGCGCGTCCGCTCAACTTTGGGTCATGGGACGACCAGTTGGCATGGACGGACTGGGCCGCCTGCCGCCCGATGACAGAGTTTGAGTTCACCAAGGCCGCCCGTGGTCCCGAGACGCCCGTGGCAAGCGGCTTCCCGTGGGGCACCAACTCCCGCGATGCCCTCGCCCGTGTAGTGGGGCCGGATGACGATGTGATTATGACCAACGGTTGGGACGAAAGCCGCCTCTCCGACGCCACACGCCCCGTCTTTGGCGCGTCGTATTTCTGGGTGATGGACCTGGCAGGCAGCGTGTGGGAGCGCGTCATCACGCCCACCCAGCCCGATGGACGCGCCTTCACCGGCACCCACGGCGATGGCCATGTGCGCGACCGGGCCCGCGCCGACAACCCCGACTGGCCGCACGATTGGGCGCAGCAAGAAGGCCACGGCTATCGCGGCGGCGGCTTCTATGATCAGGGCCGCACCGTTCATGAGTTTAACCCGCACAGCCCAGTGGCGTATCGCCGCTTCGGGGGCTGGGCCGGGGCGTATCCCACCCGCGCCTATGGCTACCGCTGCGCCCGGACGGCGGATTAGTATGGTGTCATTTGCACCTTGCCAGTACGTCATTTATTGTAGCAGGACGTACACACCCTGCCCTTTTTTATGTCATCACGAAGGATCGCAGATCCTGTGGTGATCTCACCCCGATAGGAAAAAGCACTACAAACGGGGTGAGATCGCCACGTCGCTAATGCTCCTCGCGATGACGAGTTAGAGCGTAGTAATATCTCGTCTCAGAACGACCAGCCGACCTGCTAGACTAGCCGACCTGAAAGTCCAAACCCCATGTTCCTGCCTACCAACCACAACCGCCTGTTCTGGACGCTCAACCTGTGCGGGTGGCTGGCGTTTGGCGTAGCGATGACGTTTTCCCGTCCGGGGCGCTATGCGCTCGGCTACATGCTGGTCAACAAAAGCATCCTGATGGGGCTCGGCATTGGGGTGAGCGTGGCGCTGCGGGCGATCTACCGGCCCCTGAAACAACGTACCACCAGTCTCTGGGCCTTGCTTACGCTGAGCGTTGTCTGCTCCTATTTCGCGTCGCTAGGGTGGACGGCAGGACATCAAGTGGGCGTGGCGTTTTATGAGGCGGGATGGAGCATCGCATCCCTGCAAATCCCGCCTGGCGTGCTGCTCATCAACGGGGCGCTGTACCATGCGTTTGTGCTGGTGTCGTGGAGTGTGCTTTACTTTGGCATCAACTACTACCTGGATCTGCAACGCACCCGCGAAACGATGCTCCAGGCCGAGGCGGCAGCGCATCAGGCCCGGCTGCGGGCGCTGCGCTACCAACTAAATCCACACTTTCTGTTCAACAGCCTCAACGCCGTCTCGACGCTCATCA
The DNA here is from genome assembly GCA_030428385.1 of Rhodothermia bacterium. GTDB lineage: Bacteria > Bacteroidota > Rhodothermia > Rhodothermales > JAAAOL01 > JAUIDY01. The sequence goes on from JAUIDY010000022.1 coordinate 47,223, forward strand.
CGGAGCACGACAACGATGCCGCCAAGCGGATGCTGGTTCGCCTGAGCGACTTCCTGCGGCTCACGCTCGACGCGCCGGACACCGCCACGGTGCCACTCGCCCAGGAACTCGACTACGCCGAGCGCTACCTCGCCGTCGAGCGGGTCCGCTTTGGCGAGCGGCTGCACGTGCTAATCGACGCCGACGCCGACACGTTGACAGCAGCAGTGCCGACGCTGCTGCTGCAACCCCTCGTCGAAAACGCCGTCCGCTATGGCATCAGCCCCCGGCTCGAAGGCGGGACACTGAGTCTCGAAGCCCGAAAAGTGGCGGAGCGGTTGCTGCTGCGGATACAGGACGATGGTCCGGGCCTTTCGCAAGACATAACGGAAGGCGTGGGGCTGACCAACACCCGCCTGCGCCTCGCCCAACGCTACGGCGACGACCACCGTTTTGAACTGCGCCGTGCCGATGGTGGTGGCCTGCTGGTCGTGATTGAGCTGCCGTTCGAGCCTGCCGCATTCGATGCCCTTCCTCATTCGCCAACCGAAGCCCATGCTGCGCATCCTGATCGTTGATGATGAAGAACTGGCCCGGCGTGGTGTGGCGGCCCGGCTTGCCGGGCACCCCAATGTGACCGTGGTGGGCCTGTGCGCCAACGGGTTCGAAGCCGTCGAGGCCATCCAGCAACACACGCCCGACCTCGTTTTTCTCGATGTACAGATGCCGGAGATGAATGGCTTCGACGTGCTCGCGGCGCTGGATCCCGAAGCCATGCCCGCCGTCATTTTTATCACCGCCTACGACCAGCACGCGCTGCGGGCATTTGAAGTGCATGCGCTGGACTATCTACTCAAACCCATCGACGATGACCGTTTCCGTGACGCGCTGAAACGGGCACAGAAGTTTCTCACGGGGCAGCAGCGTGGCTCCCTCAACCAGCAACTGCTGGATCTGCTGAAGGCGGTGCAGCCCGAACGGGCCTACCCTCCACGTTTTGTGATCAAGCAGGGCGGGCGCATTCAGTTTGTGCGTACCGAGGCCATCGACTGGGTGGAGGCGGCGGGTGATTATGTGTGCCTGCACGTGGGCGGCAAGCGCCACCTGATGCGCGAGACGATGGCGGCGATGGAAGCACGCCTCGACCCGCAGCGGTTTGTGCGCATCCACCGCTCCACCATCGTCAACGCCGATCGCATCCGCGAACTGGAACCGGGCTTCAACGGCGACCATGTGGTGTTGCTGGAAGATGGCACGCAACTCAAACAGAGCCGCAGCTACCGGAATCGCCTCGACGCCCTGCTGGGCGATGTGCTGTAGCCGGCGGCTTGTCTTTTGGACGGCTTGTAACACGGGGCGCACGCCTCGTCGCTCTGGGTGTATCTCCGCAGCCGATGGCCCGTAGGTTTTTCCTTTCCCAACCACCAACTATCCAGATCCATGAAAGCTGTTGCTGTTCTGGCCGTTTTGCTGCTGGCCGTTGTCGCTGCCCGCATGCCTGCTGCTACCCCAAGTGCCGAGGAAGAAGGCGTCCGGCAGGCCGTCCTCGATTACGTCGAAGGCATCTACGAGGTCGCCCCCGAACGCATAGAACGGAGCGTGCACCCCGACCTGCACAAGTTCGGCTTCTATCGCCAGTCGCCCGACGCCGACTACCAGCGCACCCCGATGAACTACGAGCAACTGCATGGCCTTGCCGCTCGCTGGAACGAAGGCAACCGCCAGAACATCACGGCTGACTCGCCGAAAGAGATTGTGGTGTTTGACGTGCTCGACAAAACGGCGTCTGCCAAACTCGTCGCACAGTGGGGCGTCGACTATTTCCACCTCGCCAAATACGACGGCCAGTGGCAGATCGTCAACGTCCTCTGGCAAAGCCACCCGCCGATGTAGAACAGAAAGGGAGAGCTTGAGAAAGGGAGGCGCGTCGATTCCAACAAAATCTCCCCTTCCCCCTTTCTCTCCCTCACACGTTCCCCGACTCCCAAACTTAGTGTCCGCCAAAGACGCGGTTCACATTAAAGCCCCACCGGATGTCGCCGTTGAAGAAGTCGTCGGCGTTGCGGGCGATGGTGTGCTGCTCCGTCATCCACTGCGAGGTCGTGAAAAAGAGTTGGAAGACGTGCCCGCCCGTCTCCACCTCCAGGCCGAGCGAGAGGGTGTCGTTGGTGTCATCAGAGCGGGAGCCGATGACAGGAATGTATTCGGCCACCAGGCCCCAGCGCTCGCTCAGCAGGAAACGCCCGCCTACGGCTACCGCGATGTGGTCGTTTTCTTCCTCGATGATTTCGCCATCCGCGCCGCGCAGGATAAACACGGTGTTGAAGTGCGAAAACATGGGCGTGACCTGCAGGCTCAGCTTGTCCGAGAACTTGCGCGCCACCATCACGGCGGCGAGGTAGCTCAGCCGGTCGTTGAAGTCGAATCCGTTTTTGATTGTGTTGATGCCTACGTCGCCCTTAATCGCCACGTCGAGCGGCACGGAATTGCTGGTGGTTTGCCGCAGCAGATTTGCCTTAAACCGGAAATCGTAGAGCTTGTCGAACCGCGAGCGCCCGAAGCCGATAGAGAGCCGGTCCGTGACGCCGTAATCCAGTCCAAAGCGGATGTTGGCCGCGCCGTCCAGCCCAAACAGGTCCTCGACGCCGTTGGAGACGACGCCAAAGGCGTGCATGATGGTGAAGTTGAGGTTTTTTCGAGGCAGGTTGGTGACCGTGCTGGTGTGGACCAAGGTGGGGGCCCAGAATATTTCCGCAGGCTCGTTGGTGACAGCCCGCTGCCGGGGAATCTGTGCCAGCAGCGGCGTACTGACGCTAACCAAAAGAAGGGTGAGCAGAAGGGAGCGAAGCGTCATGAAAAGAACAGGTTGTGGGAGAGGGCGGGTGGTAAAAGAGGGAGATAACGCCGGATGTTAGCGGGAGCGCGAAGGCGCGGTGGCAAAAGGTACGGTTTCTGGGGCTTCGGAGGAACCACCGGGCGTTTCAATAGGAGCCATCACGGCGTCAATGCGGATGTCTTGCACCGGATCAACCTTGACGATGACAAGGCCGGGCGGCTCGATGTTGTAATCTTCCAGATTAAGCTCCCACGCGGCCAGCACACGCAAGGAAAACGGGGTGATCTGCACGGAGCCTTCTACCTCGATCTCGCGCGTCACGCCATGGATCTTAAAGTTGCCCCGTACGCGCACGGGCTGCAGGTCGGTAATGGTTGGGTCTACGGGGGTCACCAGCCGACCGAAGAACTCCGCAAAGGGATGGTCTCGGGTGTCCAACGTCTTGCGCAGGTCCTTGTCGCGCTTCCAGATACCCGTCTTCAGCGTATTCAGATCGATGTAGAAATCGACGGTGCCATCTTCGAGGTTCACCTGCCCGGTCAGGTTCTGCGTCATGCCGGTGAAGTTGTGTAGCGGTACTTCAGAGGTAAACTCGGCATAACCCGTCTCGGTGTAGAACGTCTGGGCGTGGGCGCTTTGTAGAGAAGGAAGCAGCAAAGAGACGCCGGCCAACAATACCAAAAAATGGGCAAGGCGGAAAGAAGGAGCAGTGGAGGGGTTCATGGCTCACAAAAGAAGGATCGTATCATCAGGGTGGTGTAGGCGTAGAGTACCTGAGCTAGGTGAAGTGACTACCCGTACTTAACTTTTTTCTACAAAACGTTTATCACGTCCGGTTCGGGGGGATTCAAACCCCCTATGCTTCTCCCAACACCGTTATCTGTTTGAACGAGTATACGGCATTTTGTTACAGTACATAGGGGGTAGATAGTTCCTATTGACCCAGCGCCACCGGAACGGGCGAGAGCAGGGCGTCAATCTGGATGTCCTGTATCGGGTTCACCTTCACGATCAACAGGCTTGGCGGTTCGATGTCGTAGTCATCCAGGTCTAGTTCCCAGGCGGCCTGCACACGGATGCCGTCCGCGGTTTTTTGTAGCGAGCCGGTGATTTCCACCTGTTTAGTGATGCCGTGGATCTTAAATTCGCCACGCACAATGGCAGGCTGCACCGCATGGCTGTTGGTATCGAAGGGCGTAACCAATTGGCCAAAGAACTCCGCAAACGGATACTGATCCGTGTCGAGCGTTTTCTTCATGTCCTTGTCGCGCTTGCCGATACCGGTCTTCAGCGTGTTCAGGTCGATGTAAAAATCGACGGTGTGGTCCATGAGATCGATTTGCCCGACGAGGTTTTCAGAGGTGCCCGTGAAGCTGTGCAGGGGCACTTCTGACCTGAACTCGGCATGACCACGTTCCGTCTGAAACGTCTGGGCCTGGCTGACCAGCGGAAGCAACACAACCAGGGTTACAAAAAGCACGACACGCCGAGCAAACCTCTGCGTACGGTTTACGAAAAGCATAACAACAAGGGAATAGGGTTGGAGGGAGCAAAACCGGGTACTATTCCTGAAGAGCGGGTACGAGTTGGGGCATTACCCAGCAGGGTATCTGGGTACGCCATACGCTAGTTGTCTAACGCACCCTCGTCAATCCAGGCACGGATCAATTCAATGTCGGCGTTTGACAGGGGCGAGCGACCAAAAGGCATACGTTGTCCTTGTTCGGGGTTGGCGCTGACCTTGTCGAACAGAGGGCTGTCCGCCGCATTGCCAGGGTTAACAATGGGCTGGTTGTACTGCACACCCACACTGTTCAGCGTCTGGTCATAGCTCGAAAGGTTCACGCCACTGGTTGTTTGTCCCACATGGCATCCTCCACCCGCGCACGAGGTGGTCAGGATGGGCAAAATGTCAGCGGAAAAACTGGCATCTTCCACCGGGTCAACAATTCCAGAGTTATCAATCTGCTCATACTGACAGGCAGAAAACAAACCGAGCATACCCAACAGAAGGGTCATTGACAGGATGCGCGGCAGGGGTAAAAACGTGGGCATGAGAGCGAGGGTTGGTGAGGGTGACGGTCGTATAGTACGCAGCCAGTGAGGGATGACTAGGACCTGGCAGAAAATAGACACATTTGTTAGAAAAGGCGCTGTGCCTGTTGGTATCGTCTGAAATCAATACCGTTTAGCAAGCATCCCTCTTCGGGTGCGTTCCTTTTTCAGTAACCCTCGGTTGGCTTTGTTACAAGGAAGCCTTTCTGCAACATCATGCATAACGGGCATTGCTATTGTCACCGTAGATCAGTAATAATAAAAGCAGCTTTGGTTAAAGCTGCATAACGGACATTTAAAAATGTTTGGCCCCATGTCCCGTTGCGAATCCCGGTGTTTTCGCAGACGCCCCTTGTATACGATTCCTGTGCCCTGTTTCGCCACGCGAAGCCGGGCACTTTTGCTTTAATCCTGTTTTTCGTTGCCCTTCTAACCAATCACGCTGCTTCGTTTCTCCCCACTCGCTTATCGCCGTGTCCTCCGTTCACGCAACCTCCGGTTTAGCCATGAAGATCACGCAGCAGTTCAACTGGGAAGCTACCCATCAACATGTCTCACATACCCTGCACCGCCACGCCTTCCGCCTGACGGTGGAACTGTCGGGAAGCCCGGCTTCGCTGGCGCTGTCGGAAAAAGTAGCCGAGGTGCTCCATCCGCTCATTGAAACATGGGACGACGCCGTGCTGGTGGCGGCCTACGACGAGACCCTACAAGAACAACTCGACCGCCAGGGACGCAAGTATGCGATGCTGCCCAAAGAGACCACCGCCGAGGCCCTCAGCCGCTACGTGGCGGATTATTTCTGCCTGATGGCGGCTCCGCACCTGCGCAGTCATGGCATCGAAGCCGTGCAGGTCCGGGTGGACGGCACCAGCCCAGACGCTGCCGAGGCGGTGCCTGAAGAACACGGCTTTGCCCGTGTCGCCTTCCGGTCGGATCGCTACGGTAGCGCCAAATGGGGACGGGCGGCGTAGCCGCTTAGCGGGTCACCGTGAGTAACCGCGATTGCGCCGCGTGGGCGGTTTCGAGGCGGCACAGGTAGGTGCCGCTCGGCAGGTGCCGGGCGTCGAAGGTGACTTGGTGCGTCCCGTTCGGCTGTACGGTGTCCACCAGCGATGCCACGAGGCGGCCCAGCAAATCGTAGACGTGCACCCGCACGGTCCCCGGCTGGGGCAGGGTGTATTGGATGGTGGTGCTGTCCCGGAAGGGGTTGGGAAAGGATTCCGCCAACAGCGGCTGGTCGGGTAGAAGCGCCCCGCCCTCGGTGGAAACCAGCGACGGCACCATGCCCTCGGTGGCGATGAGGAATTGGTCAGCGGGGACGTGGTACACTTCTTCGACCAATCCCGACGGCCACTCAACACGTAGCGTGTCGATGTGGGTGGCGTCGCCCAGGCCGAAGTGGGCACGGGGGCTGTTCTGGCTGCGGTCGCCCGTGGGGCTGCCGGAAAGATGGCGCACCTGCCACATCGGTTGCCCAAAGATGGTGGCCTTCACGCGTACCTTGGCCCCGATGGCCGAGCGGTTGGAGGTGGTGCCCTCCGCCGCGATGTTGATCCAGTGGTTGCCGTTGGCGACGGTGTTCTGGTACAAATAGTTCGCGGTGCTGCTGTTGATGACGATGGCATCGAGGAAGCCGTCGTTGTTGTAGTCGGCCCAGGCCGCGCCCCACGAGTTCCCGGGCGTAGAAACGATAGAGCCCGCTTCGGCCTGCGTCAGCGTGGTAAACGTGCCGTCGCCGTTGTTGCGATACAGCTTGTCCAGCCCGCCGTTGGCCACCAGCAGGTCTTCGTCGCCGTCGTTGTCGAAGTCACCCCAGCCGCTGCCCAGCGTGCCATCGGTGTCGGTGACCACCGGGCCGGTGGTGAGGGCGGTAAACACGCCGCCGCCGTCGTTTCGGTACAGGTAGTTGGCAACACCACGTGGACCGCCCGCATGGCCGAGGAAGACGTCCATGTCACCGTCGTTGTCGTAATCCGCCCAGCTTACCTGAAAGTCATTGTCGAAGTGGGTCACGATGCCGCCCGTGGTGATTTCTTCAAAGCCAAGGCTGCCGTTGTCGGAGAGCCGGTTCAGGAACAGCCGGTTGTCTTCCGCCCCAGGCGGCAGAAAGCGCCCGCTTTTGGCGAGCAGCACATCCTGGTCGCCGTCGTCGTCGAAGTCGATCCAACTGGCCACGCCGGTGCTGGGCCCCGACCCCGGCTCGATGAAGGCAGGCGTGACGGCTGTAAAGTGCCCGCTCCCGTCGTTCTCGTAAAAGAAGTCATCGGCGGCGTGCAGGTTGTCCGGCATGTGCAGGTCGAGGTCGCCGTCGTTGTCATAATCCACCCAGCTACTGCTCCAGGTGAAGTTGGCCTGGGTGGCGGGTGGCTCGTCGGTGACTTTGGTAAACGTGTAGTTCGGTGGGCCATCGTTCCGGTAGAGGAAGTTGGCCTGGGCAGGCGCGGTGACGGGCGGCGGAACGTTGCCGCCCCGGTTGCTCACGTACAGGTCGAGGTCGCCGTCGTTGTCATAGTCGGCCCAGAGGCTGCCCCGCGAGTCGCCAGAGTCGGTAGCAATCGCGCCCGTGGTGACCTTCGTGAAGGTGCCGTCGCCGTTGTTGGTGTAGAGGGCGTTGCGGGCGTTGCCGTTGGCCACAAACAAGTCGATAAACCCGTCGGCATTGTAATCGCCCCACGCCACGCCCTGGCTTACGGCGGTTTCCGAAGCCACGGGGCCCGTGGTGACACGGGTGAAGGCCTGGGCATGCAAAGCCGTAGGCAAGAAACTCAGGAATAGCAAAACGGTGCAGGTAAGGGCAAGAGGACGCAGGAAAACAAAACGCATCAGATCATCGAAGACAGTGGTGGAAAGCAAGGCATGCCGCAAAGGATGCCCGTTGGGATCATAACCTACTACGCCCTCCCCTAGATCGTCTCCTGAAAGCCTAAAGATTGCCTCAAGGTTTGCCAAAGGTTACCCAAGCCTTTATTGCAGCGCGGGATGCTGTATCTTGAGGGAGTCATTTGTCCACGATGTGCCATGCGTCCGGTCCTCTGCAACTACTACGTCACCTACCGCTGCAACGCCACGTGCAGCTTCTGCGACATTTGGGAGCGCCCGTCGCCGCTGGTGGATCTGGCCGATGTAACGCAAAACCTGGACGACCTGCGGCGGCTGGGCGTGCGCGTCATCGACTTCACCGGCGGCGAGCCGCTGCTGCATCCGCAGTTGCCCGACCTGCTGGCGCTCGCCAAAGAACGCGGCTTCCTGACGACGGTGACGACCAACGGCCTGCTGTATCCGAAACGGGCCAAGCAACTGGCGGGGCTTGTGGACCTGCTGCACTTTTCCATCGACTCGTCGGTGCCCGAAGAGCACAACGCCTCGCGGGGCGTCCGCTGCTTCGACAAGCTGATGGCCTCCATCGAGACGGCGCTGGCGCTGGGCGAACACCCTGACCTGCTTTTCACCGTCACCAACGACAACGTCCACCGGCTGCCCGAGATTTACGAGCACATCAGCTACCCGAACCGGCTGCTGCTTATCCTCAACCCGCTGTTTGCCTACAACGACCTCGGCGGCACGCTCCGCGCCGAGGTGATGCAGACGATGCAGGCGTTTGCGCGGAAGCCGTATACGTACCTCAACCCTGCGTTTTTGTCGCTGCGGCAAGCCGGAGGCAACGACCCGGCAGCGCCCGTCTGCAAAGCCGTTTCCACCTCGGTCGTCATCTCGCCGTTTAACGAACTGGTGCTCCCCTGTTACCACCTCGGGCTGGAGACGCTGCCCATCAACGGCGGGCTTTACGACTTGTGGCACAGCGACGCCGTGGCGCACCACCGTGCGATGGAAGGCCGCCACGCCGCCTGTGCTGGCTGCACCATCAACTGCTACTTCGAGCCCAGCTTTGCGACGAGTCCGGGCACGCCGTATTTCTGGCAAAGCCTGCCGTCGAAGGTGCGCTACGGCTGGACCAAGTTCCTCGTGCAGCGCCTCCGCACGAAGGTGCGCGGTCCCCGCACGGCGCAGTTGCCCGACTTCGACGGACCAGCTTTTCCTGCGGGTGATGGGGCAAGCGAGATGATCGACCTGCCCGTCTTACGGTGACACCGGGGTTGGTTCGTCCGCCTCGCGCACAATCTCGCCAAACACCGTCTCGCCCGTGCGCAACATGCGGCGGACGTACGGATGGCACAGCTTGCACTTTTGCCCGAACGTCACATGCTGTTGCACTTCTTCGACGGTCTCTGCGCCCGTAGCTTCGGCCACCTTCTGAAGACAAAAGAACGTTTGTTGGAAGCAATAGCAGCGGTCGATGCGCATGGGTAAAGTAGATGCCGAGCTTATTTGCTCGTTTGGGTTTGAACGTTCTTTTGGCTTGATCCAAAAGAACCAAAAGATCAAGGCTGCACCAAAATCGGCTGACGCTGCGCTGCGGGAGCGGCACAACTTCAAACTCGCTACGCTCAGACAGGAAGTTGCGCTTATCGCTCCCTTCGCTCCGCGTCCGAGACGCCGATTTTGCTAAGGCCAAATAAGGTATTTTTTAGGGCTTCGTGGTCTTGCGTTACTGCAACACAATATGCGCGGGCGAGATGCCCACGGTGAAACGCCCGGTTTGCTGCCCGGCGTCGTCGAGCACCACCACGGCACCCGCCGCCGTGAAGTCCGGCCCGCCGCCATCGCCGACAGGCATCCGCGCCACGTACAGATCGCCGCGTCCGGCGTCGTAGGCCAGGGCGGCGAGGCCGACGAGGTCGGCGGCAGGTGGCACGGCGATGGTTTCGGCAAGGGTGTTGGTGCGCGTGTCGAACCGGAAGATTTCGTCGGTGCCGCTGCTGAGGACGAGCAGCGTCTCGTCGGCGTAGTAGCCCATTTGCGTGCCGTTCACCGAGCCGACGCCGTTGGGCAGCGTGACGCGGGTGGTGATGGTCTCGGCGTCGGGGTTGAGGAAGAGCACCTGCCCGTTTGTTGCCGTACCCGTCCACGACGCCTGTCCGCCGCACACCACGATGACTTCGTCGTTGTCATCCACGAACAACTCATCCGGTCCTTCGCAGCCCAGGTCAATCGTGTTGGTGACTTCGTCCGTCGCTGTGTCGATGACCGTCATTGTGGTGCTGCGTCCGCCCGAGCCAACGTTGGCGACGAACACCTTGCCGTCGGCCACTGCCAGCCCTTCGGGTTGGCGTCCGGCGTCCAGCGTTTTGGTGATGGTGTTCGTGTTGAGGTTCACCACAGCGACGGAGCCCGGCGTCGGGTTGAAGTTTTCGTCGAAGGGGCCATAGAGCGTCACGTACGCCTTGTTGTTGTCGGCAAAGGCAATGGCACGAGGTGGTTGGGTGAAGCTGATTTGCCCGGCAGCAGCGAGGTTGTTTTCGTTGAACATGGTGATGCGCCCGCCACCATCGGAGATGGTGTTGTCGACCACATACAGCAGGCCCCGGTTCAATGCGAGGCTGTTCACAAAGGCGACTTCAAGATCGACGGGGCTGGCGGTGCCCGTGGCGGGGTCGAACACGGTCACCGAGCCGTCCTGGTCGGCAAAGTTACCGCTGTTGCCCACAATCACGCCGGTCGCGGGCGTCGGGCCGTCATCGTTGTCGCCGCCAAAGAGGTCACAGCCTGCGACACCCAGGGCGAGGAATGCGCAGAGGAAGAAACGGAGGGGTTTCATGGAAGGTGAGGGATAAGGGTTAGGGATGAAAGTCGAGGGTGAGCCGCAGGTGCCCGTGGCGCGGGGGCATGGGATAGAGTCGGATGATGGTGTAGTCTGCATCGAAGAGGTTTTGCAGGCCGAGGGCGAGCGTGGCGCTGGTCGTGCCGAGGGAGTACTGGAGTCGAAGCTGGGCGTCGAACACCTGATACGGATCGAGCCACGTCGATTCGTCGGAGGCCAGGAAACGGCGGCTCACGAAGCGCCCGGATAGATCGAGCCGCACGGTGCGCCCGCCGATGCTGGCGTAGAGCTTGAGCTGCTCGCGGGGGACGTAGCGCAGTTGTTTTTTGTAAGAGGCTGCGTTGGCATTGCCCCGGTTCTTGGCGTCGGTGACGGTATAAAACAGCCCGCCTTCCAGCCGTGCAGGGCGCAGGTTGGTCGTGGCTTGCACCGAAACCTCAATCCCGCGCGAGACGACGCGGGCGACGTTGTCGGGCCGCCAGATTTGTACGCCGGGGCTGACAGCACTGGGGTGCCACACGATCTGGTCGTTGTTGCGCAGCGCGAAGGCCGTCACTTCGGCGTCGAGGGACCGGTGCTGGAGGTGGATGCCAAGGTCGCCGCTCCATCCGCGTTCGGGCGTGAGGGCGGGGTTGCCGCCGGGCTGGCTGAAGCGCTCGGCGAAGGTCGGGGCGCGGAAGGCGCGTCCGCCGCTGGCTTTGAGACGCAGCGCGTCCCACGTGAAAGGCTGCACGACAAGCCCAAGGCGTGGGCTGAGGGCCGTAAACGTGGCGGCTTCGCTATGCTGCACATCAAGGCGGAGCGCCGGATTGAGTTGCCAGCGCCCGCGCGTCCCCGTAAGTGCGGTGAATACGCCGAGCCGCTGCTGCTGGAAACCATCTTCCACATCGGTGTGGTCGTAGCCAGCCTCAGCCCCGGCGGTGAGGAGCCACGCGTTGCCGAGGAGCACATCGGTGTAGGTGTCCAGCGTCAGCGTATGCGTTTGGGTGGTGTTGTCGGCAGAGGCGGTCGGGTTGACGAAGCGGGTGGTGGTGCGGTGGGCGGCTAGCGTGCTGTGCCACGCGGTATGGTGGATTTGCTGGTGATGGGTAAGCCAGAGGCGTGTCTGGTCGTCCCATTGCCGCGCGCCGCCGGGTGGTGCATTGCCCGGCCCCGGCAGTCCGCGCTCGGTGTCGCTGTGCCACACGGCGAGGCTGATGGTCTGTGCCTCGCTCTCATGCCCGATCCGCCCATACAGCGACGTGGCCGACTGATCGGCACCTTCGCGGGCGACTTCGGCTACGGGCACCAGCGCCGTGTTGAGGTACGAAAAGTCACCCTGCCGTTGGCGTGTCTCTGCCGCCGCTATCGCCGACCATGATCCGCGCTGCCCAGAAAGCGTCGCGCCCAATTCTTTCGTTCCAAACGCCCCCATGCCTCCCGAAACACGCACCTGTGGCGTCTCCGATGCTTGAATCGTGCGAAGCCGCACCGTCCCGCCAAGACTTCCGGTGCCGTAGCGTGCCGCCCCCGCGCCATGTACCACTTCCACCGAGGCGAGCAAACTCGTGGGAATTAGCGAGAGGTCGAGTTGCCCCGACTGCGGATCAGAAAGACGGACGCCATCGAGGAGGAAAAGCGTCTGGCTGGCGTTGGTGCCCCGCAGCGAAACGGTGGCAAGGCCGCCCGCGCCGTACTGCTTGATGAACAGGCCGCTCCGTGCTTCGAGCAGAGTCGCTGTGGTGCGGGCGCCGGTGGCTTCCAGTGCATCAGCGTCGAGGGTGAGGACGCGGCTGCCTTCGAGTGTGGGGTCGGCAGGGCGTGTCTCTTCCACGCGGATTTCGGGCAGGACGACGGTGGTGTCGGGCGGGGTTTGGGCACGCACGCACACCGGGCTGCTGGCAAGGCAGGCCGCAACAAGCAAGGCGCAACGCGCATGGCGGATGAGGGAGTCCGTAAAAAGCAAAAAGCCCCAACCTCAATGCGAGGTTCGGGCAAGCGGGGCGGGTTGGGAAGGAGCCACACAAAAAGACGCGGGGCACAACCTGCCGTACGATGCGCCGCGAACCTCAGGGTCCCGAAGGTTATTGGCAAAGACGCACGCAGGCAGGTCTCCTGGCTCGCTGCCATGGGGCCTTCCACTCCCGAACCCGCCTTCCCACGCCGGGGCGCAGTGACGGTTCGTTCCTTGTGGAGGACCAGAAGCAGCTTACAGTTGCGGGTACAGCCCCCGCTTTTCCGCATGTTGGGTACGATGCGGAGCACGGGGTTCCCTTTTCATCCCACCCGGAAACTTCCGGGCATGGAACCATGCGGCGTATGCGAAAGAGCGAGCCATCAAGATCGACGGTGGGTGTCGGAAAGACAAATGAAGATTTTGACCAAGGAGGAGTGCATTGCTCCGCGTTGGAGGTGTTTGGTCTTTTTTGCTGTTGTTGCACTTCCTTCAGGCCTCGCCGAGGCAACGGCTTTTGCCAAAGGATATGTTTGTTCTTTCAGGGACGAAAGAACCAAAGTCCTGCCGCCTCCGAAACGCACGAACCCCGATCCAACCCTACCTACGCCGTACCCAACGGGCACAAAGTGAAAGGCACTTCCCAAACGCCCCAGTGATGCCCATTGGCTAAACGCACCGGGGTTCCAC
>JAUIDY010000168.1 GCA_030428385.1 Rhodothermia bacterium
TGGTGTCGACTGGAAAAAGCATGCGGCAAACCATTCTATTGCTTTCCCCTCGTTGTTTCGGGATGGGCTTTTTAAAAACAATAAAATCGCACCACTCTTTATCCTGGGAGGTGGTCTGCTGGTCTTCCTGTTTGGTTCTCCGGTAACCTACTTAGATGTCACTCTGCCAACCTCGGGCTTGCGTTGGTCATCGGTCTTGCTATTAGGCGGAGCGGCGCTTCTAGTCGTGGCCCTTGCGGCTCAATCGACAAGACGTTGGCTATATCAATAACGCCTAGGTTTCTACCTAGCACTGTCGCCATGAACGTTGCCATTTGTATCATCACCTGTCGCCAAGTTGGGCTGCGTCGTTTATTGGCAGGCATCGATGCGCTTCAAATGCCAGAACGAACCTCTTCGATCGAAATCATTGTGGTAGACAATGACGCCAAAGGAGAGGTCTGCCAACTCTGTGATGCAATTTCCGTGCGGTGGCCAATGCGTTGTGTAGTAGAATCCCGACAAGGGATTCCCTACGCCCGCAACCGTGCCTTCCAGGAAGCCAAACACGCAGACTTCATCGCGTTTATCGACGATGACGAAGTGCCTCACCCCCCATGGTTGAATGAACTCCTCCGTGTGCAACAGCAGTACGACGCAGACCTAGTGGTTGGCCCTGTGATACCGCGCCTTCCACCCTCTGGACCCTCCTGGCTTATCAAGGGTGGTTTTTTTGAGCGTCCACGCTTTTCCACGGGCACTGTGCGCCCAAATGCCGCCACTAACAACCTTCTCATTCGCACCGCGATTCTTTCTGCAGACCCTGCTCCATTTGATGAACGTATGCGCTTTACTGGAGGTACAGATACTCGCCTGACCCGCCAACTCGTCCAACAAGGCTACAGCATCATATGGGCTGATGAAGCTGTGGTAGACGAGTGGATTCCGCGAAAGCGCCTGCAGCCTCGCTGGATCTTGCAACGGGCCTATCGTTCTGGAAACGGCGTTGCCTTGATTGAAATGCTGGAAGGGGGCGCGGTTTCTACGAGAATTGCCCGTGCGCTAAAAGGCATTGTTCATTTTCTCCTTGGCCTCATGCATACCTTGTTGCGAGGACTTTTCTCTAAACGCGCCCTGTTGCACGGCGTGCACAAAATGTGCCTCGGAGCCGGAATGATCACCGGGGCATTGCACTGGTGGTATGAAGAGTATAAACGCCAGCCGTCCTGACCCCATGCCCCTTTTTCCTGTCCCCATTGTCCTGCTTTTGTTCAATCGCCCCGATACCACACGACGGGTGGTTGCTCAGGTCCAGGCACTCCAACCAGCACACCTCTATGTCGTTGCCGATGGCCCGCGACCGCATGTGTGCAGTGATGTCAGGCATTGTGCGGAGGCACGCGAAGTCGTCGAGTCAGTGCACTGGCTCGGGACGGTTCACCGACTGTACGCGAACAAGAATCTTGGTTGTCGGCAGCGGATTTCTTCGGGCATCACTGCGGTTTTCGAGGAGGTGGAACACGCTATTATCTTGGAGGATGACTGCCTTCCTCACCCTAGTTTTTTTCCGTATTGCCAAGCGTTGCTACACCATTTTGTCGAAACTGAAACCGTGATGAGTATTTCGGGAGACAACTTTCAGCCCCATCAGCCCTCCACTGAGAAGAGCTATTACTTTTCCCAATATATGCATTGCTGGGGATGGGCCACCTGGAAACGGGCCTGGGACCACTTCGACCTGGAGATGACCCGCTGGCCAGCCCTACGGTCGTCAAACTGGCTTTATGAATTACTGGGGTCTCGCAGGGCTGCCTTTTACTGGTCTTCCATCTTTGACCAGGTGTACAACGGCAATATTGACTCGTGGGCCTATATTTGGCAATACAGCATCTGGTTGAAATCCGGCATGAATGTGTTGCCCGCCCACAATCTGGTTTCAAATATTGGGTTTGGCGAGGCGGCAACGCATACCTCGCGAGCATCAAGTCCTCAGGCTAACTTACCCACCCGGAAAATGGCGTTCCCTCTTCTTCATCCGCAGGATATTCAACCCGATTTTCAAGCAGATCGCTACACCCAGCGTTTCGTTTTTGATAAAGGGTGGCTCCGAACCCTGGCCCGCCACACCAAAGCCCTTTTGAAACCATGATTGACCTTTCTGACCCGCATCTTACCAATCAAGAGCGCGAGGTCCTTCAGGAATTGCTCAATCGAGCACCTCATACGCCCCCAACTCTCGAAGATATGTGGCAGCTAATGGACGAGGTTTGGGATGAACTTGGGTGCGATAACAAAAATCCTAACGCCCCCAATGTATCCGCGTTCTACAGCCACCCCGTCTGGACGCTGAATGGGCTATTTGTGGAACAGCATCCTACTTCCTTGACACATCGAACAGCTATTGTGGATTGGATAACCAATCTTACTTCCTCTATCACAAAAGTTGCTGACTTTGGCGGAGGTTTTGGAACACTTGCCCGGATGCTGGGGAAAGCTATCCCCACCTTACATGTCGATATCGTAGATCCTTTTCCTTCTGCCTTGGCCGTAGCCCGTGCCAAACCAATCGCTAACGTTGTGTACGTCGACCAACTTTCGTCCGATTACGATTGCGTGGTCTGCACCGATGTTTTAGAACATGTTCCCGATCCATTGGCGCTGCTGGCAACCATGCGTCAGGCAACCCGACCGGGGGGCTATCTGCTCATCGCCAATCACTTTTCTCCATCCATTAAATGCCACCTTCCTGCTACGTTTCACTTAAGACTTTCTTTCTCGTTTTTAGCTCGTTTGATGGGGATGCCTTCCCTCGGACCTTGCCAAGGCAGTCATGCCCTGGTTTTTAAAAAAGAAAAGGATGCCCCTATTAATTGGCCCTTGATACGATTTGCCGAACGTATTTCTCGCCTTTCCGGGCCGTTACTGCGTGTTGCGTTCTGGGCCAAAAAGACATGGAAAACCTACCGTTCGTAAGCTGTGGATAACCCAACGTCCTCAAAAACCATCCTCGTCGTCGGCCAAACACCTCCCCCCATTCATGGCCAAGCCATCATGATTCAACGCATGTTGGATGGGACCTACAACGGGGTACAACTACGTCATGTCCCCATGACTTTTTCCACTCGAATAGAGGAGGTAGGGCGTTTCCGATTCAAAAAAATTACCAATCTTTTCCGGTTGATTAAACACGTTTTGGAAGCCCAGAAAGCGACCGGAGCCGAAGTCCTCTATTATCCTCCAGCCAGCCCCCACCTTGTGCCTGTTCTTCGGGATATCGTTTTTTTGCTTGCCGTTCGTCGTAGATTCAAAAAAACAATTTTTCATTTTCACGCAGGAGGCCTTGCCGAATTCATTCGACGCTTTCCCTTCCCGTTTCAGTCGCTAATAAGAAAGGCCTATCTACACCCTGACATAGTCATTTATGTCTCTTCGCTGAGCCCTAAGGACGGGCATTTCTTTGAAGCGAAAGAAGAACGAATAATTCCAAACGCCATTCCCGACTTAACGTTAGACTTATCACTCATTCAATCCGAAAAAATCTCCTCAAGGACATTCCGACTACTTTATGTTGGCGCACTTCGAAAAAGCAAAGGCGTGCTTGACCTGATTCATGCAACAAAAATTCTTCGCAATCAGGGTAAAGAAGTTCGATTAACCTTGGTCGGAGGTTTTACCTCTGAATCATTCAAGGCTGAAGTTTCCTCCCTTCTTTTTGCTGAACAGCTTGAGAGTGAAGTGATCTTAACTGGTGTTTTAACGGGCACCAAAAAACTTGAGGCTTTTCGTGATTCTGACTTGTTTTGTTTCCCTTCCTATTACGAGTCGGAAGCATTCCCAGTCGTCATCCTGGAGGCAATGTGCTTTGGCTTGCCAGTAGTAGCAACTCCTTGGCGAGGTATTCCTACACAGGTTCAGGAGGGCGAAACAGGGTTTCTTGTTGCCCCCAATAATCCCGAAGCCTTGGCACAAACCGTTTCACGGTTACTACAGGATCGAGTATTAAGAGATCGTTTGGGGAAGAATGGACGTAAAACTTTTGAGGAAAACTTCTCTTTGACTTTGCATTATCAACGATTAAATGACCTATTCACCTACGTAACCCAGTGAATTGTTCTCACGCCTTCACATTCCCTACACCAATATCCTCGGCGTCCATGTTAGCGCTGTTAATATGGCAATGGCCCTGGATGTGCTTACTGGATGGATCGAGAACAGGCAGTCCCACTACGTTTGCGTACGGGATGTACATGGGATCATGCAAAGTTGGGACGATCCGGCCTTACGCCTCATCCACAACAACGCAGGCATGGTTACCCCCGATGGCATGCCTCTGGTTTGGCTGAGTCGGTTGTACGGCCACAAACATGTCCAGCGCGTATATGGCCCCGATCTGCTTTTGGCCACCTGCGCCCGCTCGATGAAGCATGGCTGGCGGCACTTTTTTTATGGGGGCAAAGCGGGCGTCGCCGACTTATTGGCGCAGCGCCTGACCGCACGTTTTCCCGGATTGCAGGTTGCAGGTACTTATTCCCCACCCTTCCGCCCCCTATCAGCCGAGGAAGACGAGGAGGTTGTGAACAAGATCAACGCAGCGAATCCCGATGTGGTGTGGGTGGGCCTGTCCACCCCGAAACAGGAACGCTGGATGCACGCCCATGTCCACCGTCTCTCGGCATCCGTGCTTCTAGGAGTAGGGGCCGCCTTCGACTTCCACGCGGGACTCAAACCCCAGGCCCCTCCGTGGATCCAACAATCAGGAATGGAGTGGCTGTTCAGGATGCTTACCGAACCACGGCGCCTGGGGAAGCGCTATTTGTACAACAACCCCCGCTTCGTCGGCCTTATGGTGCTCCAGTTGTTAGGTCTGCTTCCCATAAAACAGCCCTGACCTCGCTGCCTAAATACGAAGTCGCCCGTTTTGATTTCCGTTTTATTTAGCGCTCTTTTTGTCGATAATTAGGGTACACCCCGACCTGAAGGTGAACGTGCAAGTTATCGAGCCCCATATCCACTCGACGGAGGCAACCGGCCGGCGCTATGCCGTGCTGTATCACCAACGACGACTCACTAACGCGGTGGTACTTGCGCTGGGAGATGGTGTGGCGTTGGGCCTAGCGCTGCTGCTTGCTGGTTTGACACGGCAGTGGCTTTACGGCGCACCAATGTATCCAAATTGGAGCTTCTTGCTGTTTTTAGCATGGGGACTAGGGACTGCAGCGGCCCGCTTGCTGCCGGGATGGGGACTGGGTGCTGTGGAATCGTTGCGACGGCTTTTTCTTCTACTTGGGCTGCTGGGGTTAGGCACCGCCTCCTTACTATTTGCCACGAAAACGTCCGAAACGTATAGCCGGCTCACCGTGGCGCTGATGTTTTTTTACGCAGTGCCCCTGCTTCCGTATTTTCGCTCACTGATCAAGAAATTGCTCATCCAAACAGGTCGTTGGGGACTTCCTACTGCTATTTACGGCGGGGGCGAGGCCGCGCGCAAAGTGATTGAATCGCTGCGGGCGGAGATAGGCTTGGGGTTCATCCCTACGGCGGTGTTCGATGATGATCCTGAGCGTTGGGGCGATACGTTGGCTGGTGTTCCGGTCCTCGGTAGCATGGCACAGAGCACCGATGTGGCCCCCGTTGCCATTGTCGCCATGCCCGACCTGGAGCGGGGACGCCTCCTCGATTTGCTGGAAGGACCCCTTGCACATTACAAGCAAACTGTAATCATCCCCGACCTGTTTGACATGCCCTCGTTGTGGGTGCGTACCCGCGATATTGCAGGGGTACTGGGGCTTGAGATCACGAGCAACTTGCTGGACCCGTTGGCACGCTTCATCAAACGCTCGATGGACCTGCTCCTGGTAGTCGGCACGATGCCCCTGTGGCTACCGCTATGCCTGCTGATCGCTGTTCTGATTCGGCTCATAGATGGTCATGCTGCTGTGTTCAGACAGGAACGAGTCGGAAAGGCAGGGCGGCGTTTTAAAACGCTGAAATTCCAATCCATGGTGCCCAACGCCGAAGCTGTGCTGCAACGTGCGCTTGCAGAAAATCCCGCCTTACGGGCTGAGTGGGAGCAAGACTTTAAGTTGCGAAAAGACCCACGCGTGACCTCTTTGGGCACTTTCTTGCGGCGCACGTCGATGGATGAACTCCCTCAGTTGATCAACGTCCTACGCGGCGAGATGTCGCTCGTTGGGCCTCGTCCCTTGCCAGCCTATCACCTCGAAAACCTGTCCCCCCGGCTGCAACAACTACGCGCCCGCCTCCGGCCCGGCCTCACTGGCCTATGGCAAGTTTCTGGACGTAGTGATGTAGGCAATGAAGGCATTGAGCGCTGGGATGCCTACTATGTACGCAACTGGTCAATCTGGCTTGACCTCGTCATATTGACACGTACAGTGCGGGCGCTTATAAAGGCTGAAGGAGCGTATTAGGTGAGAAAACCCCTTCTTCCTCTATCACGTGGGTTTATCCCACTCCCATTGCCTGAACTCATCCAGTAAATCGTGCGCCGTAAGGTCGATGCGCAGCGGCGTAATCGAAATGGCCCCCCGCTCCACCGCGTCCAAGTCGGTGTGCTCACCGTCGTCCAAATTTATAAACCGCCCCGAAAGCCAATAATAGGGCTGTTCCTGAGGGTCCGCCCGCTCAACAAACGACTCTTCCCACCGGGAACGAGCCTGCCGGGTAATCTCAATCCCTTTGACCTCGATGTACGGGAGATCCGGGAGATTCACATTGAGCAGAATACCGGGCGGCAGCCCCCCCGTTAAAACCGCACGGGCGATTTGCTGCGCCCACCGAGCCGCATCGTCGTACTCCTCGGCATGCCAGGCACACAACGAAAACGCAATGGCATCAATGCCTAAGATGGCTCCCTCGGTCGCTGCACTGACCGTTCCCGAATAAATCACGTTGACGGCGGTGTTGGGCCCTCGGTTGATGCCACTCACGACCAGGTCGGGGTGGCGGGGCAACAACTGATTCACGGCCAGCTTGGCGCAATCGGCGGGGGTGCCAGTCACGGCAAAGGCTTTGATCTTATCGGACCCGGTAAACGGCCACGGGCGAGCACGAACGGGATCGCGGACGGTGATGGCGTGTCCGACGGCGCTTTGTTCATCAACTGGCGCAACGACAAAAACCTCGCCGAGGTCCGTCATCGCGTGGGCCAGAGCCTGAATGCCCGGAGCATCAATGCCGTCGTCGTTGCAGACAAGAATGAGGGGCTGCTTTTCTGCTGATTTGTTGGGCATAGGGGTATTAATAACTTTCGTCTTCACTAGGAAACGCCCGGTGGCGCACATCGTCGACGTATGCCTGCACCGCATCGGTGATGGTACCCGCCAATTCTGCGTAGTGCCGTACAAAACGGGGATTAAAATCGGTGGTCAGGCCCAGGGCATCATGAGTGACCAGCACCTGCCCATCGCAGCCGACCCCGGCCCCGATGCCTATGGTGGGAATCTGTATTGATGCTGATACCTCGGCGGCAAGTTCAGCAGGGATCTTTTCGAGCACCAGACCAAAACAACCGGCTTCTTCGAGCAACCGGGCGTCTTTCCGGAGTTGATCGGCTTCTTCTTCCTCGCGCGCCCGCACTTTGTACGTACCGAATTTGTAGATACTCTGCGGGGTCAAGCCCAGGTGCCCCATTACCGGGATGCCTGCCCCGATGATGCGTTCGACCGTAGCCACCACGTTGGCCCCACCTTCTAACTTCACGGCATGGGCTCCAGTCTCTTTCATGACCCGAATGGCGGAGGCAAGGGCCTCTTTGGCATTGCCCTGGTACGAGCCGAAGGGCAGGTCTACCACAATCAGGGCACGTTGCACGCCCCGAACCACACACTGGGCATGGTAGATCATGTGGTCGAGTGTCATGGGCACCGTTGTCTCATGCCCCGCCATCACATTCGATGCCGAATCGCCCACCAGCAGCACATCCACGCCAGCAGTATCTAAAATGCGCGCCATCGTGAAGTCATAGGCCGTCAACATGGCGATGGGAATGCCTTCCGCTTTCATTTCCTGCAGTGTCTGGGTCGTTACACGACGGGCGTTTACAACACCAGGAAAAACGGTTTGCGTGCTCATGGGCTTGGGGTTGTGTGCGCTCGGAGGCTCAGCGTTAATTTGTCGTCGATTCGGTTCATTGACTCAAAGTACAAACCTGACGAACGCAGTGTGGAGCGATACAAGGAAGATGTGTAAAAAAAGGGCCTTCGCGCTTTTTACGCAAAGGCCCTTTGGTCTCACTTGCGATGACGCAGCACCTTATTCGAGTTCTTCTGGCACCTCGATGCCGAGTTTTCGAGCCACGTCAAGGCTGATGTTTACGATTTTGCTCTCGTCCACATACAGCAGCATCGGAGCACGCAACACGATGTCGAGCCCTTTCTCGCGGGCCACATCGTCGATGGCTTGTTGTACCCTGTTCAGGATCGGCTCTAAAAGTTCGGCCTCTCGTGCGGCTAGTTGCTGCTGCGAGCGCGCATCGGCTTGCTGCAGTTCCTGTTGCAACTGCGTAATCTCTGCTTCGCGCTGCAACCGCGTTTCTTCTGACAGCAGGGCTTGTTGTTGCTGATACCGGTCAAACTTTTCCTGAAGCGTGGCCAGTTGGGCCTCTAGTTGGGCCTGCGTCTGCTGGGCTTCCCGTTGCAGGGTTTGCTGCACCTGCTGGGTTTCCGGAAGGTATTGAATGAAGCCTTCGGCCTCGGTGTAGCCAATACGCAAGGTTTGAGCGTTGGCTTGCTGGATGGGTCCAAGTAAAAGGGCCACGACCAACAGCCCAAGTACCGTAGTTAGCGTTCGTTTCATTGTGTATGCCTGTGGTTTCAAAAAGGGTCTATGTGCAAAGGAGCAATCCGTGGTTAACGGCCGCTCCGTGCATTTCCAGGTTCAAGCTCAATGCCAAGTTCTTCCAACACCTTATCACTTAAGTCATCATCTTCGGGTGCGTAGAGAAAAACCACATCCCCACTTTTGTCGAGGACATAATCGTAGTCTTCATCCTTGGCGACCTCTTCAATGGCAATCAGGATACGCTCCTGGATGGGCCGCAGCAATTGCTCCTGCTGACGAAACAACTCGCCATCGGGCCCAAAATATTGCATGCGAAGCTGCTCCACTTCGCTTTCAGTTTGTACAATGGCTTCGCGGCGTTGCTGCCGTTCTTCCTGTGTGTAGAGCAATTCTCGCGCTTGATATTCCCGAAACAAGCCTTCTACTTCGCCTTGCTTCTGGGTAATCTCGCGCTCCCACTCCTGCGCCATCCGGTCGAGGTTTTGTTGCACGGTGGCAAACTCGGGCGTTTGTTGCAGGATGTATTCGGAGTCTACGTATCCGATTTTGTGCTGCGCGGCGGCGGTGGAGGCCTGCAGC
>JAUIDY010000169.1 GCA_030428385.1 Rhodothermia bacterium
ACGAAGCTGCACGTGCGCAACGGCATCGCCGCCGTCTCCAAAGCCATCCGCGAGCGCATTATCTAGCCGAATTCACACCTGCCCTTCTTTCCTGTCATCACGAAGGATCGCAGATCCTGTGGTGATCCCACCCCGAATGAGAACAGCACCCCGAACGGGGCGAGATCGCCACGTCACCTTCGGCTCCTCGCGATGACGAGAACGGACGTTGTAGGCGTGTTGAACGATTGGAACCGGCACACACGCACCCGACATGTCATCACGTAGGATCACAGATCCTGTGGTGATCTCACCCCGCCAAGAAAGCGCACCACAAACAGGACAAGATCGCCATGTCGCTGTGGGCTCCTCGTGATGATAAAGCGGGATGAATCGCCCGCGCCCTATCTAAGCGAGTACCAAAATACCGGAATATCGGGATGGTTCGCGGAAAGAGAACCGGATACTTTTAACGCAGCATGATACCCTTCTCTCATCTTCGCTGTGTTATGTTGCCGCATCAACCTATCCACCCGACTCCGTCTGCGAACCCCGCTCTTTCAACCCATCCCCGATGCCGTGCCTTGTTCGGGCGAACGCGCCAACTGCTTCGTAGCAACGTCTTTCTTCTCACGCCCCTCTTCTTGCTTTTGGTTGCGTCAACCTATGCGCAACCGGCCCCTGAACCTGATGCTGCCCCTTCCATTGCCAACGTGTTAGCACCTGACGGCAGCATTTTGCCCGGTTCAGAGGGAAGTTTTAGTGGCACGGGTTTCAAGATGGCGTACGACCCGGGCGGCGCACCCCGGTTTGTCGCTACGGAGGCGGCAATGGCAGACCCGTGGTCTTCCAATTTTGCGGATGCCAGCTTGGATGACCATGTCTATGCCATCGCCATCAGCGGAAGCGATGTCTATGTGGGCGGAAACTTTGACAACGCCGGGGGCAACACCAACGCCGATACCATTGCCCGATGGGACGGCACCACCTGGAACGCCCTCGGGACAGGACTTGGTGGTCGCGTTTATGTCATCACGATCAGCGGGAGTGATGTTTACGTTGGGGGGTCATTCGGCAATGCGGGCGGCAACCCCAACGCCAACCGCATCGCCCGATGGGACGGCTCCGCGTGGAATGCCCTTGGAACCGGACTCAGTAGCATTGTCCGCGCCATTGCCATCAGCGGAAGTGAAATCTATGTCGGCGGAAATTTCACGGATGCTGGGGGCAACACCGACGCCGATTATATCGCCCGATGGGATGGCACCAACTGGAATGCCCTAGGCACGGGGCTCAACAACTACGTCCGAGCCATCACCATCAGCGGAAGCGATGTCTATGTGGGAGGAATTTTTACGGATGCTGGGGGCAACACCGACGCCGACTATATTGCCCGATGGGATGGCACCAACTGGAATGCCCTAGGCACGGGGCTCAACAACTACGTCCGGGCCATCGCTATCAGCGGAAGCGATGTCTACGTGGGAGGTGACTTCACCGATGCGGGTGGAGATACCAATGCCGACCGCATCGCCCGTTGGGACGGCACCAACTGGAATGCCCTAGGCACGGGCATAAGTGCGGGCGCGGTTGAGGCCATCACGATCAGCGGGAGTGATGTCTATGTCGGCGGTTTTTTTATCGATGCGGGAGGCAACCCAAACGCAGACTTTATTGCCCGATGGGATGGTACCGCGTGGAATGCCCTCGGTTCAGGATTGACGGTTCCTGTCTATGCGCTTACGCTCAACGGAGGTGACATCTTCGTCGGAACCCATGAGACGGGCCCCGGCGTCACCTGGTGGAATGGCAGCACCTGGAATGTGTACGGAAACGGACTCAGTGGGGCGGTCAATGCCATCGCCATTAGTGGGGGTGATGTTTACGTCGGCGGCAACTTCTTCAATGCAGGCGGCGATCCCCATGCCAACTACATTGCCCGGTGGGATGGCACTTCGTGGAATGCTTTGGGTACCGGGCTCAACAGCATCGTCAATGCCATCGCCATCAGCGGGAGTCATGTTTACGTTGGGGGGTCATTCGGCGATGCCGGGGGCAACCCCAACGCAGACCGCATCGCCCGCTGGAACGGCACTACGTGGCAGGCCCTCGGTACCGGGCTCAACAGCACCGTCGATGCCATTGCCATTAGCGGGGCCTCTGTCTACGTCGGTGGCAGTTTCACCGATGCCGGAGGCATTGCCAACGCCGACCGCATCGCCCGCTGGGGCGGCGCGTCGTGGAGCGCCCTTGGCGCTGGACTCAACAGTTCCGTCAACGCCATCGCCGTAAGCGGGGGCAGTGTCTATGCCGGAGGCAGCTTCTCCGACGCCGGGGGCGATGCAAACGCTGACGGTATTGCCCGCTGGAATGGCTTCACCTGGGAAGCGCTCGGTTCCGGCATCCCCATCGGCACTGTTACGTCCCTCGCCGTCAGCGGGAGTAACCTTTATGTGGGCGGCAACTTCACCAATGCCGGAGGCGTCGCCGCTTTGCGCATTGCCCGGTGGGATGGCACTTCGTGGAATGCCGTGGGCACGGGGCTCAGTAGCCTCGTCCACGCCCTCGCCGTTAGTGGAAGCAATATCTACGTCGGCGGCAGATTCACCGATGCCGGAGGCAACGCCAACGCCGACCGCATTGCCCGATGGGATGGCGCTTCCTGGCAGGCCCTTGGTGCAGGCCTCGACGACACCGTGCTGGCCGTAGCCAGCAGCGGCATGACAGCCTGGGCGGGAGGCGACTTTCTAGCGACGGGCGATGGCCTCATTTCTTCAGGCCGCATTGGCAGCTTTGAGGACACCGCCCTCCCCGTTGAACTGGCCCTTTTCACCGCCCAGCGCGACGGCGACCAGATCATCTTAACGTGGGAAACCCTTAGCGAAACCAACAACGCCGGATTTGAAGTGCAAGGTTGGGAAGCGGGCAACGAAGCGTGGGATGCCTGGGGCTGGATGGACGGACAGGGCACCACCCTCACGCCTCACACGTATCGCTTCCGCACCGACGCGCTTGCCGCGGGCACCTACCGCTTCCGACTCAAACAGATCGACTACGACGGCTCCTTTGATTACAGCCCCGTGGTGGAAGTCTCCGTAGATCTGGCCGACAGCTACCTGTTGGGCAATCCCTATCCCAACCCCTCGGCGGGTCTGGTGCAGTTCAGCTTCATGGTCAAACGCAGCCAAGACGTAGAGATCGGGGTGTATAATGTGCTGGGACAACAGGTGCGCACGCTGTACCAGGGGACGATGGACGCGGAGACCGCCCGTTCGTTTACGCTGGACAGCGCAAGCCTCGCCGCAGGCCTCTACCTGATCCAGGCAAAAGGAGAGCATTTTGTTGCCTCGAAGCGGATCATGCGGGTGCCTTGATGACGACTGTAGGTGGTAGCGGGGTTCCCCCTCTGTCAAAAAACGTCTCAACCCCTATCTAAGCAGGTACCAAAATACCGGAATATCGGGATGGTACGGGGAAGGGGTACCCAATACTTTTAACACAGCGTGATACCCTCCTCTCATCTTCGCTGTGTTATGGCCACCCGCATCGCTCTTCTCGCCAGCCTTCTCAGCTTCGGCCTCGTCTTTGTTGCCCAGGCCGCAACGCCTACCACAACGCCCGAAAACCCACCTGCTGTTATTCCGCTAACGGTGGCACTAGTCGACCCGTACGTGCCCGGCGAGCCGAACACCATCACCATCGAAGCCACCAACACCAGCGACCCGGCGGGTAACCACGGTGGCCTGATCGACATCAACTTCGACGTGGATGTCACCTTCGCCGGGGCCGCCACGGTGGAAGGGGATTTTAACTATGTGACCTGCTTCGAAGGCGACGATGCCGCCGACATGGCGCTGTGCATCATCGACACCTGGGCGCCGGGCTCCACGCTGCTCTTCAGCATCCCCTTCACCAGCGAGGCAAGCGAACTCACGGGGTTTGGGCATCTGGGCTACACCGAACTGGGCGACTCCGAAGAACCCTTCTCCTTTGGCGAGGAGAATGAGGAAGCGGACCTCCAGGTCCTGCTCGACATCGCGCCCAAGCCGATGAAAACCAACGACCCAGACCAGGACCTGACGGTGAAGGTAGGCGAAGACCTGATCGTTGAAATCACGATCACGAACCTCGGCCCCGACTTGGCCGAAGGCGTGGTTGCTATTTTCGAGTGCCCCGGCGCGTTTGTGACAACGGAAGGATCGACGACGGTGCCGTTCGGCGACATGGAGGTTAACCTGACGCAAAGTGCCCTGCTAGAGGGCCATTTCGACGAAGCGGGTACGTTTCAGTGTTCAGGACAAGTACAAAGTACGACCGACGATCCCAACGGTGGCAATAACACCGCCGCGAAGACCGTGGAGGTGGAGGAAGACCTCATCACCTATTCTTTTCAAGGTACGAAGTGGCATGACTTGGATGGCAATGCCGCCCGCAATGTGGTAGATGGAGAACTGGAACCCGGTCTCGAAGGATGGATCATCTATTGGGATGAAAATGATAACGATGAACGGGACGCGGAGGAGCCATCGGCGACCACCGACGCATTTGGCGAATATGCCCTCCAAGTTACAGTGGCTGCGGGTAATGAAGTGGCGATCCGCGAAGTTATTCCCGATGGCTGGGCGCAGTCTTTTCCGCGCGATAAAAGAGATGGCGAAGAAGAATATACGTTCTCCGAGCCACTCGGCGGTGTCTTTAGTGAAGTGAACTTTGGCAATTTCAAGTGGGCGAGCATCGAAGGGACGGTGTTTCACGATACCAACTTGAACAATACAAGGGATATCATCAATGGTGAACCTGAACCCGGCATTGCGAACCAGCTCGTCTATTTAGATCTGAACAACAATGAGGACTACGACCTATCGGATCAAGAAACCATGACCGATGCGAATGGCAAGTATCTATTCAATAGGCTGAGACCTGGCGTGATTGCCGTCAGGGTTCCGTTTCCAAAACCTGATGACATCTTTCCTTGGCTACATTCCGCTTATGATCCCTCGTATACGGATACCCTCAGGAGCGACCTCAAGGTGACGAATAACGACTTTGCCCTATTTCGTCCAGCAACGATCCGAGGCACCAAATGGAACGACCTGAATGGAGATGGCGAACGACAGGAAGATGAGCCCCCCCTGGCTGGTTTCAAGATCGTCTTGGAAGGAAGCAATCGCACTACGGTTACGGATGAATCGGGTAACTATTCTTTACATGTTGAGCCCTCTCCTAATGATGAAACGGGCACCTTTTTCTACTCCTATAAGGTTGCCGAAGAACTGAGCGAAGAGCAAATAGAAGAAGGCTGGGCACAAACATTCCCTGCCAAGAGCGACCATGATGGCAAACATGTCCTGCAAGGACCGGCAACTGAGTCCGGGCAGGTCTTCGACAACTTCGACTTTGGAAACTACCTTGATGAGGAAGGCGACTTTGATCGCGCCACCGCCGACATCTCCGAGTACGCGAATACCAACAACATGGGCGAGGGCGAGGGCTTCGTTGGGATCATCGGGACCACGCTCTATTTGCCCGACGCCACCGTCACTGATCCCTTCGGCAACCCCATCTTCGATACGCCCAGCAGCGATCCGTTCTACCTTGCCTATATCACTGACGACCTACTGGATACCAACTACGAACGCCCCGGCACGGCGCTGCGCTATCACGCGGAAACCGGGGAAATTGATGCCGAAGAGATCGGGTATACGATCTTTGTAAAACCCAATGACGATGACGAACCCACGGTCATCCCCGGGGGCCCCGTTACCTCACTCCAAGAAGCATTCAACGGTTTAGCCGTTGAACGGGGAGATCCCCTTCGAACGCCTGCGGCTGAGGAATCACCGCCCGACCCAAGTGCCAACCCCCGCGTGTGCGCCATCCTCGTCCACGGCTATCCCTTTACCCTGGAACAGACCACCAACTTTGACGCCACCCTCAATGATGCCCTGCGCACCATCACCGAAGCAACGGCTGGCCCGCGCGTACCACCCCAAAATGTCACGACACTTTTCGCGCCCACCGTTGATGAACTCAAAGCCGCGTTTGCAGCCCTAGAAGGCCAGTGCGACCGCCTCATCTTCTACTACTACGGACACGCCTCACGCCGGGGCTCCATGCACCTCAGCCCACCGCTCGAACGCGAATTCCCCACCGTACTCGACGAGTTGCCCTACTTCGAACTAGCCCAACTCCTGGCCGACACACAGGCTTACGACCTGGAAGTTGTCATCGACGCTCCCTATGCTGGACAGGCCCTCGACGCCATCGGCGGATGGCCCGATCTCCTGCCGCGCAACCTCACCGTGGTCCCCTCGACAGCAAGAGGCTCAGCCAAAACACAAAACTTCATAGTTCTCGATGGCGAGATCGAAATCATCGCCAATAAGGGCTTGTTCTCCTCGTTCTTCTTCCAGTACATGCGCGATGCCTCGGCCGATACCGACGGGCAAAGCGGCGTCTCGGTACAAGAAGCCTATGAAAAGTTGAGGTGGATTGATCCTTTCATAAACTTTTTCTGTCCCCAAACCCAGGAAGAGACTACGTTGCTAAATATTCAGCCTTCGCATATGCTCAAACGAATATACATCCCCCTCATCGAGGATCAACCACACATCGAGATCCCCGAAGGCGGCCTCACCATCGACTTCCTCGAACCGTTCAACCCCGGTCCCAACAGTTCCATCATCAACACCGAGACCCAACCCCGTGGCGGAACCAGTCAGGACCCGAACGTGCGGACGATCAACCCCCGCCGCTCGTCAGGCATTCAGTACGATGAAGGCCAGACCGCAGGTCACAAACAGGACGTTCCGCCGATGAAACTCACGTTCCGCCTCTTCGATGCCGACAGCCTCGGCACCGACGGCACACCCGGCCTCGTCTTCCGCACCGACACTACCGCGCTGTGGACCGCCTTTGAAGACACCGAGTGGAACCCCCGCGACAGCACCGTCACCGCCTTCGACGTGACCATGAACGGCGAGTGGGCCTTCGCCATTGTCGACGGAGCCGCCGTCGTGGACACCGATACGCCCGAGGCGCTGCCCAGCGGCTTTGTGCTACACGGCAACTATCCCAACCCGTTTAACCCCACCACCACCCTCCGCTTCGACCTGCCCGAAAGCGCCGAGGTAACCGTGGAGGTGCTGGACCTGCTGGGCCGTCTTGTGTTGGCGCTGCCGCCGGAGCGTTTTTCGGCGGGGACAAACCACACGCTGTCGTTAGATGCCGCGAGCTTGTCTTCGGGCACGTACCTGTACCGCATGGTTGCGAATACGACGACGTCCACGCAGGCCGAGACAGGGCAGTTTGTGCTGATCCGATGAGCGTGTGGTAGCTAAGCGACCACCAAAATACCGGAATATCGGGATGGTACGGGGAGCGGGCGCGCGATAGCTTGGTCCCGCGTGTTTTCTCGAATCCGTTCTGGTGTACCATGCCGCGTCGTTTATCCTCCCTCGGTGCCTTTTTTGTCTCTTTTTTCCTGTTCACCGCCCTCGCACACGCCCAGGATGTACCCTCGGCCCGGCTGGTGCTGACCAGCATCACCACGTTGGATACGGAGGGCCAGCCCCTGCGCACGTATCCCCTCTCGTTCGGCAAGGTGGACCAGGATGAACCTTCGTGTACCGAAGACCCGCTGCCGGTGGGCGTGCAGTTTGCGCTCAACGGGCAGGTGATTCATGAAGGCGAAGGCACCAGCACCGGCGTCACGCTCGACCTCAGCCTGAGCACCCCGGCGGTGGTGTTTGTCCCCGGCACCGAGACCACCACGCAGGGCACCTGGACGGATGTGCTTTCCTTCTTTAGCACCCTGTTCATCGGCTCGCTGAGTGGCGACGGGACGACGGTGGACTGGGGCGTCAATGCGCAGACGGCACAGGCCGGTACGGCGCTGTTTCACCAGTTCCTGTTCAGCGACGAAGGCCCCGAAGCCGAGTCGGCCTGCAACTTCATCGTCGAAGGCCCCCCGCCCGCTGCCGACCTCAGCGTCGCGCTCAACGTCACGCCGAACCCTGTCGAGATCAACCAGCAGGTCACCCTGGAGGTCACGGTGACCAACAATGGCCCCAACGTCGCCAACGATGTCAACGTCAACCTGACCCTGCCCCCGGCATTCTTCCTGCTCACCGGCTCCAACCCGTACGCCATCGGTACCCTCAACCCCGGCAACCAGCACACCGAAACGCTGACGGGCTTTTTTGATGGCCTTGGCACCCAACAAGTGGCGGCCACGGTGGAAAGCACGACGGACGACCCGAACGCGGCCAACAACAGCGCCAACGTGAACGTAGAGGTCACGGAAGAAGAAATTACGTACGAGATCGCCGGTGAAAAATGGGAAGACCTAAATGGCAACGCGGTCATCGATGTCGTGAATGGCAATGACGAGCCGGGCCTGCCAGACTGGACGATCTACTGGGACGTCAACAACAACGACGAACTGGACCCCGGCGAGCCCTCCACCCTGACCAACGACGTGGGCCTCTACTCGCTCATGATCACCGCTGCCCCAGGCACCGAAGTGACGATCCGCGAGGTGCTCCCCGCTGGCTGGGACCAGTCGTTTCCGCAGGATGACACGGGCCTGGATGAGCACCGGATCACCCTGCCTCAGAACGAAACCTTCGTGGGGGCGATCAACTTCGGCAATTCCAAGCTAGGGCGCATCCTGGGCACCGTCTGGCACGACCTCAACCTGGACCAGAACCAAAGCGAAGACGAGCCGGGGCGGCCTGAACGCATCGTCTATATCGACACGAACGGGAATGTCGAGTACGACCCTCTCACGGACGAAACCGCCACCACCGATAATAACGGCAACTACGTCTTCGAAAACCTGCGGCCCGGCTCCTACCTCGTCGTCGACCACCTGTTACCTAACGAAATCTGGCGTGAGACCTTTCCCTTCTACTCCCGAGAACGTTTCCGCTTGCAATCGCACTTCGTGACCATCTTGAGCGGTGAAGAAGAAACGGAAGTCGACTTTGGGCACTACCTGCCGGGCATTGTCAAGGGGACCAAATGGCATGACCTGAACCAAAACGGCGTACGCGACGAGGGCGAGCCTCCGCTCGCCGGGTTTGTCATCGCCATTCAGGATGCGGACGAAGAAATCCCCGTTGCCGTTACGGGCGAAGACGGACGGTACGAAATCGGCAACCTTTACATCTATGATGACGGAAATACGAATTTCAGCGTGCAAGAATTCATCAGCGATGAGCAGGTGAATGCGGGCTGGACCCAGACCTTCCCGCCATCTATTCCAAATAACGGGAGACACTTTATCGACCTTTCCGAGTCGGGGCAGATCTTCGAAAACATCGATTTCGGCAACCAC
>JAUIDY010000170.1 GCA_030428385.1 Rhodothermia bacterium
GTAGGCGAAGGAGCAATGCCGGTAGCGGCCATCTTCAAACAACTGGTAGCCATGAATTTCACCGGCACCATTAACCTAGAATATGAGATTGACGCCGAGAATCCGCTTCCCGGCATGCAGCGCTCGATGGCCTATGCGCGTGGTGTACTCGCTGGGCTTGGAGCCTGAACCAACTTTTAGGCCCCGCTTCATTTGCCGATTCCACGTAAAAAAAGGGCCGGTGCACCCAGGCACCGGCCCTTCAGCCAACACAACCACCCTTCGAGCCTTCAGCACATTGGTTAACTCGACGCGTTGGTCAAGTCAAAATGGATCGGGATGACGTAGCGGACGCGCACTGCTTTGCCCCGTTGGCGTCCTGGTTTAAACTTGGCGTGTAATACCGCTTCGATAGCAGCTTCATCACAGCCGCCCCCAATTCCTTTTACCACAACCGGGTTGAGCACATCTCCGTTTTCATCCACGACAAACTCTACAAACACGCGTCCTTCCACACCAGCCTTGATGGCTATTTCGGGATAAACAATCCACTGCTGAATCGACGCCAACCCTCCGATTAACTCGGGCGGATTTTCCACCACCACAAAGACCTCAGGTTCTTCCTCTTCTTCGGCGACTTCGCTGGGCGGCGGCGGCGGTGGCGGAGGCATATCTGCCAACGGTTCGGCGATGTCGAGCGTGGCATCCAAATCTAGCTCGATATCTTCCAGCAACGCGTCGTCAGAAACCGCAACAACGGTTCGGGGAACGGGCGGTGGCGGCGGCGGTGGTTGATCTTGATGGGTTTGTTGGATCTCCTCCATTTGCACGACATCTTGCTCTTGCAGCGTATATTCAAACTCCTCCTGTGCGGTGAAGGGAAGCCGAAAAATACCAATGACGACCAAGAGTGATAAAATAAAGCCAAGTTCAATCACCAGGGTATATTGGCCTCGCAGGTTGGCACGTCCGTGCTTAAAAGGTTTTGAGAATCGGTGTGCCGTAGGAGCAGCGACGACGTTGATTTTTTGCGCTGGGGTGGTGGCGCGTCCAGGCGCCACAGGAGGTGCGTTTACATAGGTGACGGTGGCCATGACAGTACCTCATTCGGATTGGGTGGGTGCGGCGTTGGCGGGGCGGCGCTTGTTATTTATTCCCTCCGTAAGTGGTCGTAATTTGGATCGACGTTTTCGCTGGGATGAAGGTGGCTGTCTTTCTGGAGAATGGGTATTTCCATGTAGTTTCCCCGGCGAACAGGTGTACCCAGTTCTTCATCACGCGTAAGGGAAGCGAGAAGTCTAGCGACCAACCGGTTCATCCGCTTGGTTTGATGCTCTGCTTCAAGGAGAGCCGCTCGGTCGATGTTTGGCTTTTCGAGTAACATGGCAACATCGTCGCATGACTTCATTCGCTACTCTTACTTTACTGGGCACCCTGCTAGCGAATTGTAAAGCAAGGAATACGTTATCTGTAGGGAGGCGTCTGCACACATTGTGAGGTTTCTCCCCACAGTGCTCGCGTTTCTCTCGGGGGCAGCTCCACCTTCCTTTTTTTTGGAAAGCTGACTTCCACGGGTCCCCCTTTACTTCTTATTGAGAGAATGAGTGTTGCATCTCGATACACTTCCTGGGGCATCTGATTTTTTTTGAGTCAACCCAGACACCAAATTGTCTTCAAATAGAGGAATCGAGGAGGTTTTTAAAGTTGGCACATCGTTTGGAAGTGGTTTTAAGTGTCTGCCTAAGTAACCCATCCTGGGTTTCGCAACTGTACGGGCTTGACCATTCCTCCCTCTGACAATGACCACGTTTCAATCTCCCCTTCGTGACATTACCACCCAGGCTCTGGCGGAGCGCTTCCGCCTTCCTGCGCTTGAGGCTGAACATATATTTGACCTGGTGCAATCGCACATGAGCACGGCGTTGCGCCGTCAGTTCCGATATCCCGAAGGGCGGAATGAATTCTGGACCTTATTTCACCGGTATCGCACCAACGCCCGCGCCAATCATCCCCTAACCTTGGCTGCTGAAGATATCCGAGCCATGAACCTTGTCGACCATTTGTTGGCTGGGGATGCCTCGTTCCTGGTCGCCGAAGTAGAAGAAGCGTGTGCCCTCGACGAGTTAAAAGCGCTTGGTGTGGTGTTCTTCACTGCCCCCATTTTTATTGCCTACTTGAAGCAGCGCATGGACGAAGTGGGGCTGGCGCAGACCATGCTTCCCTTTTTGTTGCCTCCTTCCGACGACAAACCCGCCATCGCGTCTTTTGAACGCCCCGTACGGGTCACATGGCCGTTTGGTAAGGTAGGCCCGTTTCATTGCTAATTTCCTTTTGAATGTTGCCGAAAATCGGCTGGCCTGCCGAGAATATCGAGGGGGGACAGGCTAATCGATTGGAGGCGCACAGCAGCCCTGCTCGTTCTGCGAGCAGGGTTTTTGCTGTTTGGTAGACGAGCGATTATTTCGAGGGGCACGTACCTGAGCAGTCAGACCCTACGTGTCGTCCCCTTTAGCTTCTGCCCGCCGCAACACCCGGTAGATCGTGGACCGGGCTACGTCCAGGTGAGATGCAGTTTTCTCGATGTTTCCCCCACACACCTCATAGGCATGCATCACGGCGAGTTGTTTGATTTCCTCTAAAGGTATCAAATCTTCAGGGCGTGTGACCTGCTGAATTTGGGCAAGAGGCGTTGCAGGAAGTGCGGCGTCGATATCCACGTTGGCGTCCGGACGCTCGGGCTCACTCGCCGGACCTCCAAAAATACCTGGGCGAACGACATCAAGCATGAGGTCATCTGGCATGATCTGCGGGGTTTCACTCACCAACAACGCCCGTTCAATGGCACTTTTGAGTTCACGCACATTGCCCGGCCATTCATAGGAAACCATTAGCCGACGCGTAGACGTAGCGAAAGACCGGTCTTCCAACTCGGCATGCTCTTTTAAATAGTCCTTGCGAAAGGACTCAGCCAACAACAGCACATCCTGGTCTCGCTCCCGAAGTGCTGGAAGCATGATGGGAAACTGAAACAGGCGGTAGTAGAGGTCTTCCCGAAAACTACCGTTCCGTACCATTTCCAGGATATCACGGTTTGTGGCGCATAAAATGCGGGCATCGAACTGGATTAACGCATTGCCTCCGATGCGAGTTATTTCTCGGTTTTGCAGGGCCCGCAGCAGCTTCGCCTGGAGATCGAGGTTTAATTCCCCAACCTCGTCGAGGAAAATGGTCCCACCATCTGCCTGTTCGAATTTTCCGATTTTGCGGGCATACGCCCCCGTAAATGATCCCTTTTCATGTCCAAAAAACTCCGACTCCATCAACTCATGCGGAATGGCCGCACAGTTGACCACCACAAAAGGGCCTCGGTGTCGATCTGAGTTATGATGAATGGCTTGGGCAACCAACTCTTTCCCCGTTCCACTCTCTCCCTGAATGGCCACCGTCAGATCGCCCCGTAGCACCTTTTTGATCAGCCGAAAGACCCGCGCCATCGCCGGGCTCTCTCCGATGATGGTTTCTAACCCCTGACGGGCAGGTAGCTGATCGCGCAACTGGGCAATTTCGCGCGTCATCATGGCCCGCTCTGCGACATGCTGAATAATGGCGCGGACCTTTACGGTGTCGTCGTGGCCCTTCGTAACATAGTCGTACGCCCCCATGTTGATGGCTTCCAGCGCAATCCCCACATTGGTTTGCCCCGACACCATTACAACAGGAGTTTCCGTCCGTTGGGCCTTCACTTTGCGGAGGGTTTCTAGCCCTCCCTGCCCTGGCATCACGATGTCGAGCAGGATAAGATCAGGCGCTTGGCGAAGATGGGCCAACATCTCCTCGCCGCTGGTATAGTGATGAACTTCTACGTTTCCCAGCCTACGAATCTGAAAGCGAAGCACCGACGCATAATCGGGATCGTCTTCCACTAAAAAAACACGCAGCGCGGTGGTAGCCATGCTGAGGGGGTCAATGATCTACGTACAAGGATGATTTACATCGCTAGGAAGAAATGGAATTTAACCCATGGATCCTAGCCAATATGCACAAAATAAGTAAACTTATGGATTGTTCGGTGTTTGCTTAGGAATGCGGAAACAAAAACAGGCGCCTCCATGCTCACCGGGACGATAATGAATCGTACCACCCCATCCCTCTACCGTGATGCGGCAATAGTATAGGCCGAGTCCCGCCTTGCCTACCTGCTGGGC
This sequence comes from Rhodothermia bacterium, assembly GCA_030428385.1. Taxonomy (GTDB): domain Bacteria; phylum Bacteroidota; class Rhodothermia; order Rhodothermales; family JAAAOL01; genus JAUIDY01. The sequence continues at coordinate 4,185 of JAUIDY010000170.1, forward strand.
CCCTTGGACGAACTTACGGAATAACAAAGGCACCATGGAGGCCGTCACCCCCTCTCCCTCATCAATCACGCTACACCGAATCACCGAGCCTTCGTCGTACAGTTGCAGCTTCACCGTTGAACCCGGTGGTGCATACCGTAAGGCATTGTCGATCAGGTTATACCAAATCCGCTCTAACCGATGGGCATCGCCCCGTACCAGCCAGTCGGAGGTATGTGCTTCCTCGATTTCTAAGGACACGTTTCGAAGCGCAGCGACAGGTCGCAGCATATCAACCGCTTCGAGGGCGGTTTGGTGCACATTGGGTACCCCGTCAATCATCGTAGGCACCTTTGATGCAAAGGCCTCCAACACCTCATGCACCAACCCTCGGGTTTTTTCTACCTGCCGCATCCCGAGATCAATGAGTTCCCGCACTTCGTCTTTCGACAACGTATCGTCGTTTAACAAACTGAGGCTGCTTTTGATGCCCGCCAGCGGCGTGGTCAGATCGTGCACCACGCAATGCAACATCACCTCCCGATGATTAAACGCCTGGCACAGTTGATAATATTCGAGGCTCAGTTCCCGACTCTCCTGCAACACCTGACGCATAATCTGCTGACCCGCTGTCGCTAATTTTAACAGCAGCAGTTCTTCTCCGTCCTCTTTGAAGGCAATGGCTTCAAGCAACCATTCAAAACCGTCGGCATCGGTCTCGGTCCAAATTTCTGAGGAGAGGTGTTCCTGTCGAGGAACGGCCCAAAACGCTTCCGCCTCTTCGAGAAAAGCATCGAGGTAGAGAAACTGGGTGCGAAGGTCGATTTCTCTTCCGATGTCCGCATCGGCCCACAAATTTATTAACCACCCGGGAGCGTCGGCCAGAAGCCTAAAACACCCATAACCCTTTTCAAACAGGGCGTAATCTAGAGAAGACAGCATACGAACGATCAAGGAAGCCTTCATCATCACCGAGAGGCATTACTGAGACGGCCAGGGATTATGCATCGAGCAGTTGCGCGGCAAGGTTTGTGAAGGCATCTTCAACTCCCATACCATTCTTCGCGCTCGTTGGAAGGACCTTCCATCCTGCTTCCGCCAGGTGCCCGATGTCTTCCTCCTCCACTTCCCAATCCTGCCGCAGGTCTGCTTTATTTAATAAGATGATGCCCGGGATTTCTCCCAAGACGGTATGGACCCGCGTATGTAATTGCAACGCATCGTCCAGCGTGGAACGGCGTGTCCCATCCACCACCAAAAAGAAGCCTGCTGCGCCCCGCAAATAACGCTCTGAGAGCTTAAGAAAGCGGTCCTCCCCATATAAATCCCACAATAACAGGGTCACCTCGTCCCCCCCTACCGGCACCACCTTTTTATCAATTTTAACCCCGATGGTCGTCAAGTAGGTATCGGAAAATATGCCATGTACAAAACGACGCACCAAGCTTGTTTTTCCTACTGCCGACGTACCCAGCATACAAACTTTTTTCTGAATCATCTTCTTTCCATTAGGTAAAGGGGGACGCTAACCTGTTCTCTTGTTGCTGGTTCATTTTGACACACCCGGCATCTGCGTATCATCCTGATGTATCATTCCCACACACAGGAGAAGATAAAACATACAAATGACGATATGATCTTCATTCTATCATTTGTGGAACGTTCTTTGTCTTTAAATACCTCCGTTAACATACCCGCTCAGGGCGAGCAAAAACAACCCTTTGTAACATGTCTATCTCCTGTGCTATGACATCGCGTATCGATCCTGCTCAGAACAGATTGCGTGTCCCCAAACGTATCATCAACGTTCATCCTTCCCCTGCCCGCCTCCATTCGTTTAACGACCGCCCGGCGGCCACGTCTGATGTGGCTTCGCCCCAGTCTCCACAACACACCCCCGAGTTTGGTTTACCACTTTGCAGGCTGTCACCGGTTCATATACTGGTGATCTCTCCTGAACAGGGAATCCAACTGCTCTTGCGTAGTATTCTGAATGCAATCCCGCATTACCATTGTGACGCCATCGGGACGTGGGATTTGCAGAAGGACTTCTCTCCAAAACGGGATTATCACATCGTGATCGTTGATGATTGTACCCGGACAGCGACCGAAGCCCTCGAATGTCTCCGAAAAATTAAACATCAACTCCCCCCTGATCAGCACATCCGTTCGTTGGCCTGTACCCTGAGTGATCATCCGCTGGATCACGATCAGTTCTACCTGGCCGGTTTCGACGCGTGCCTCGCTAAACCCTTTTCAAAAAGGGCCTTGCTCCAACGCATTGCCCTGTTGGTCCACTGATACTGCCACGTGTTTACATTTTAAAAACAGGGGGCGATTCCGCATCGCTCCCTGTTTTTTATTAATGGTGGTTCTTTCTTCCAGATCGCTCTCGTTCTTCCCTCTCGCGCCCTTTCTGCCCTTGTACAAATTCGGGTTTTGAAACGTCCTGCAGCAATTCTGTCAGGGGCACGTTAACTTAGTAATAGGGCATTCCCTACGGGGGCCTGTGCCGGGCCTGCTCTGACTAGGGGTAGCCTTTCATCATCGAAACTGGTGCCCCTTGCGTTTCTCCTCCTTCATTCCCTTTGTTAGGTGCACAAGCAGGGGTCCCAACAGGCTGCATTGTGATAAATCTTATTTCGGTAAATTCTGGGTACGACCATGAGCAAACCTAAAACAACAAAAAAGCCCACGCCCGCTGCCGCGCCCACCCCTCAAAATCCAGCCGACCTGGATAAGGTCCGGGATATCTTGTTCGGCTCCCAGAGTAGAGATTTCGATCGCCGTTTCGCCCGCCTCGAAGAAAGTGTGGAGCGTGAAATGAAACTGCTTCGGGACACCTTCGATCGGCGCTTCGATGCGTTGGAGGCTTTTGTAAAAGAAGAACACGAGGCCCTCCGAAAACGCCTCGCCACCGAAACCCAAAAACGCAGCGAGGAAGACACGGAACTCGCGTCTGACCTCAAGAACCTGCGCAGCACCCTCAGCGATACCCGTACCCAGTTGGAAGAGCAATTGTCGGAAAGTGCCGGTAGCCTTCGGAATCGGATTCTGGAACAATCGAAGGAACTCTCCCACGACACCCAGGAGAAATACGACGCCCTGGCGGGACGCATGGATCGTTCGACTAGCGAATTGCGCGATGAAAAAGCCGACCGGCATGGACTGGCAGACCTATTCGAATCTATTGCTATCCACCTTCGCAACGGCCAGGCCACTTCCACGGACGTCTAACGGACCTTACCTCGCCCCACTGTGTCGCCCGAACCCATGATGGATCCGGAGGCAACGCCACGTCCAACGGACGCGGAACAACCAGCGCCCGACGCTTCTTCTGAACCTGATGCCGTTGATGAAGCACAGGCATTGGATGAACTACGGCGCTTGTTATTGGGACCCGAGCAGTCCAAAATTGATCATATCGAGCACGACCTGGAGGTGATTCAGGAGAATCACTTGCAAACCGTAAGCGAGGTCTTACCGGAAGCCATTGTCCTACGCTCCAAGGAAGACGGTCAATTGGCGCAGGCCCTTCAACCCACAGTAGAGCGTGCCCTTAAACAGTCGGTGCAGCGAAACCCCCAGCCCCTTGTCGATGCCCTCTTCCCGGTAATTGGTCCCGCGATTCGCCGGAGTATTCGGGAGACCTTGGCATCCATGCTCCAAACGATCAACCAGACGCTTGAACACAGCCTCTCTCCTCGTAGCATTCGGTGGCGGATAGAAGCATGGCGAACGGGCCAACCGTTTGCTCAAATTGTGCTAAGCCATACCCTGCTCTACCGCATCGAGCAAATATTCCTGATTGACCCCCGTTCGGGCCTCCCCCTCGCCCATGTCATGAGCATGGACCTGGAAGAAGCGCAGGACAGCGCGCTCGTCTCCAGTATGCTCACGGCTCTGGAAGACTTTGTAGAAGACTCGTTTGGTGCCGACGAAGATGAGGGATTGGAAACACTCCAGGTAGGCGATTTGACGGTGTGGACCGCAGAAGGGCCATATGCCCTCGTGGCGGCAGTCATCCGGGGCATTCCACCGCCAGAGTTGCGGGAACAGCTTCAAGACTTGGTTGAACAATTGCATCTGAGCTACGGGGCTGAGTTGGAAGCGTTCGATGGAGACACGGCATTTTTTGAGGCAACCCACCCCCTGCTGGAGTCCCAACTACAGATCGAATACCGTGAACAGGAACGTTCCTCTTCGCCTTTGCTCTGGCTCCTGAGCCTCCTGCTTGTTCTTCTGGCTGGACTGTGGGTGTATGGCAACGTCCAGGAACGCCTACGCTTTAGGGCCTACCTTGCTCAACTCGATCAAGAGCCTGGCATTGTGGTCTTAAACTCCGAACGCAGCTTCTGGGGAACCCGTACCCTACACGGCTTGCACGATCCCTTGGCTACCGACCCTGACAGTTTGCGAGCGGCCATGAACATTCCCGCAGACGACTTGACTACACGTTGGGAGCGGTATCAGGCCTTGGATGCCGCGATGGTGGTACGCCGGGCCTACCACTTACTGCGCCCTCCCGCCACCGTCACCCTTGCGTTGTCCGAGAATACATTAACCGCCTCCGGTACCGCCTCCTTCGACTGGATTGCTGCTACCCGCGAGCGCGTTCCATTCCTTTCGGGGATTGATGCCTACGATGACCAGGCTCTCCGAAGTGAGGTGATCGACCAACTGCGGGCCGGGGTTGAGGGTCAACATCTCCGGTTCGAGGCGGGATCGATCCTTATGCTCCCGGGACAACAGCAAATCGTTACTGCCCTTGCCGACTCAGTTCAATCGTTATTTGCCAAAGCAGACCTGATGCAACGCCCGGTCCGTCTTCGCATTCTAGGATATTCCAGTCAAGAAGGATCGGCGGCATTTAACCAGCGCATCAGCGAACAACGGGCGACCTTGATCCGGCAGCAACTTATTGCGGCGGGCCTCCCTGCAACACGGCTCGAAGCCATTGGTACCGGAGGGCCGTGGGAAGCAGCCAATGATGACGAAGCCAGCCGCTCCCAAAACCGGAGCGTGCGTTTTGAAGTGGTGCATCTCTAAGAAACTGTTGAGGAATTAGGCGAGCCGATTGATCATTAAACGGGACATTGCTAGCTGAATCATCGTCTCGCTGCTCTCGGTGGCATACTCGTAGTCCT
>JAUIDY010000023.1 GCA_030428385.1 Rhodothermia bacterium
CGAGATCATCATGATGAGCACCGCAATCACCACGGCGATGATCATCACCTGAATATGATCAGCCATGCCCACAGCGGTAATCACCGAATCAAGCGAGAACACGAGGTCAAGCAGCAGGATCTGGAAGATGACGCTGCCGAACGTGGCCACTTTTTTTGCCGTGCCGTCCTCGCCGTGCTCCCCCTCTAGCTTGTTGTGGATCTCGTGCGTGCTTTTCCCAATCAGAAACAACCCCCCGAGCAGCAAGATGAGGTCACGCCCGGAGATGTCTTCGGCGAGCACCGTGAAAAGCGGCTCCGTAAGGCGCATGATCCACGAGAGCGACAGCAGCAGCGCCACGCGCCCAAACATCGCCAGCCCCAACCCGATCATGCGGGCCTTAGCCTTTTGCGCCTCGGGCAGCTTGCCGGAGAGGATGGAGATAAAAACGATGTTGTCGATGCCCAGCACGATCTCCAGCACCGTCAGGGTGCCCAGCGCGATCCATGCCTGGGGGTCAGTGATCCATTCCACTGTTGCGTCAGGGTTGCGTACGGAAAAAGACGACGTGGGGAATATAGGGTGGGGAAGGCAGATGTGGGAAGCGACACAGGGTTTTTTAAATAATGGCGATACGGAGGGCACATCGCCACCCGTAGGGGTCACTCCCTGTGGTGACCCTGGTCTGGAATGCCACTTTCCATTCCTCCCCACCAACCCGCAAAAAGACCTTATCATCCCATCCCTTCCTGCCGATAACCGAAGCAATAGCCATCCTGAAAATCTCCGCCACCTCATGCCTATCGACGGACACACGAAGCTGATTGTTTTGCTCGGAAATCCGGTGGCGCACTCGCGGTCACCTCAGATGCACAACGCTGCGTTTGCCGCACAGAAGCTGAACTACGTGTATGTGGCGCTTCCGGTGGAGCCTGCCCACATTTCCAAGGCAATGGCGGGCCTGCGGGCACTGAACATCGCCGGGGCCAATGTCACCATTCCGCACAAACAGGCGGTCATCCCGTTTCTCGACGAACTCACCGAACGGGCAAAAGCGGTGGGCGCGGTCAACACCATCGTCCGCGACGGCGACCAACTGCGGGGCGACAACACCGACATCGCGGGCTTTTTGCAGCCGCTGGAGCCGTACGCCGACCGCCTCCGGGGCTCCAACCTCGTCGTTTTCGGCGCGGGCGGCTCGGCACGGGCGGTCGTTTATGCGCTGCTGACAACGTTTTCGCCTCGCCAGCTTGTCATCGTGGCAAGGCGGCTCTCTCAGGCTGAGGAATTGGCGCAGGCGTTTGCCCGGTACGACAAACACCACGCCCTGCGCACCGCCACCTTCGCTGAGGCCATGCCCGCTGTCCGCAGCAGCCGCCTGCTTGTCAACACGACGCCGCTGGGGATGCATCCCCACACCGACGCCACGCCGTGGCCGCGCACCTACGATTTCTCCAGTGGGCAGATCGCCTACGACCTCGTGTATGCGCCGCCGCAAACTCGCTTTTTGTCCGACGCCGCGCTGCAAGGCGCCATCCCCATTGGCGGGTTCGGGATGCTGCTGGGACAAGCCGCCGTAGCGTATGAGCTATGGACGGGACAAGCGATGCCGCGTGCCGTGGTGCAAGCAACCGTGGGGTGAGCAGGTTTGGGGGTATGGGCGTGTGAGCGTTTGGGAGTATGGGCATTGGGGAGTCGTGTGGAGCAAGCCAAATTTTCCATCGCTTCACACAAATCCTCCCCTACTCAACCCCTCCCACACACCCAAACCCCAAAAATCCCGGATCTCGCTGTAACGTGTTGCGTTGGTGTGTATCCAATACACACGTTCTCTATTTTATCCGCACGCCCCTTGTCTACTTTGTCTACGCCTGTTCCGCTCAACACGGGTTTCTGGGACCGCGCCGGGATCTGGCTGTCGAGCCTCTGCGCCCTGCACTGCGTCGTCATGCCTATCCTGCTGGCCATGCTGCCGCTGTGGTCCAATCTTGATGTGGCGCATGACTGGCTGCATCCGGTCTTTGCCGTGCTGCTTATCCCCGTGACGCTTTTTGCGTTGTGGGGCGCGCAGCGGGCCCAGCGTCCCCGGTTTATTGCGCTGTTGCTCGGCGCGGGACTGGTGCTCGTCCTCGGCGCGTTGTTTTTGCCCCATGAGGCAGGCAGCCTCGCCGAAACTGCCACCACCCTCGTGGGCAGCAGCCTGCTGATTGCGGGGCATGTCTCCAACTGGCGGGCGTCCCACCAACATGCCCCGGCCCTGGCATCCACCGAACCGTAACGATATTCTATGCGACGTCTCAACTTTACCCTCGACCTCGACACCATCGCACTGCTCGAAAAGCTGTCGACGCAGTATTACGCGGGCAACAAGTCGCAGACCGTGCGCGCCGCACTCGAAAGCCTCGCGGCGCACATCGGGCACGACGGCTGGGTGATCACCGGCTACACACCCATGCAGCTCGACACGAAGGCCGCCTGCCATTCGTGCGGCACCGACCATCCGGAAGGCGACGTGCTGTTCCGGCCCGTCTTCGAGCGCGGCGCAAGCCCCGAAGCCCTGCCCCACATCCCCGCCGAGGTGTGGCTCGATTGTTCGGGCTGTGTGGAAGAGCGCCTGATGGCCTAAACCACACGTATCATGAAAGCCGCGCTTATCATTATTGTCGTGCTCTGGGCCATGCTCGGTTGGCTGCGCGATCAAGGACAACACGACCTGAGAGAGCGAGAACGGGTAGCGTGGCAAGCCTATGCCGAGACACAGGCCGACACCTCCAATTCCTCGCCAACAATGATTGTGGGTACTGCCCCTGCTCCTCGTACGGCTGCCGCTGCCATCAAACAAGTCGTCGCTGTGGGGCTAGCATTGATTCCGGCAGTATGGTTTCATAGCGTACTTGTCGGCCTCACCCTATTGATCGCGTGGCGGGCCTTTCAGGCATAGAAACTTCTGAAACGCTCCCTCTGGATCATTGCGCTGGTGCTGCTGGCGATTCTGCGCTGTGGAAGAACACCTGATGGCTTAACCTCTATATAGCATGAAAGCCGCGCTTGTTATTGTCGTTTTGCTCTGGGCCATCCTTGGTTGGATGCGTGATCAGAGCCAACAGCACCAGCGTTTGAGAGAACGAGAAGCGTGGCAGGCCTATGGCGAGGCGCAGGCCGATTCATCCGCTACCTTGCCGAAAATCATTCTTCAGGTCGAAGAGGTTCCGGCATCGGGTTCTATTTTTCCTACGTTCAAGCGCCTCGCAACCGACATCTTGGCATTGATTCCGGCGGTGTGGTTTCATAGCGTGTTGGCAGGTCTTACGTTACTGATCGCGTGGCGCGCCTTTCAGGCATAAGGGATATGATACCATCTCTCCGAAAAGGCAGTGCATGCAGAAAGTGTCATACTGAACTTGTTTCAGCATCTCTGTCTCCAGCGTCGAGATCCCGACACGAGCGAAGCGACTGACGAAGTAAACAAGTTCGGGATGACAGATCCTTCCGCTTTGCATCCCAATTTTTCAGAACTGGAATGAAACGCATCCTCTGGATCATCGGGCTGTTGCTGTTGGCGATTCTGCTGCTGGGCGCGGTAGGCGCAACGGTGGTGCTCAACGGCTGGCACATTAAGAAGCACACCCCGGCGGAGCTGGCGCTGGTGGTGGTGCCTTATTTCGAAACCGTGACGCCCGAAGGCGACGGGCCGTTTCCCACCGTGGTGGCCTTTCATGGCTGCGGCGGCGTGGTAGAGGCCAACTTCATGTGGGCCGACTCGCTGGCCGCACAGGGGTATGCCACGGTGCTGGTGGACAGCTTCACGGGGCGCGACCAGCAGCGCGACCCGGTGTGCAACGGCTATGCGTTCTGGGGCTCAGAGCGGGCGGGCGATGTGGCGATTGCGCTGGAGGCGGTGCGCCGTCTGCCGTTTGTGCAAGCAGACCAACTGGCGCTGATGGGCTGGTCGCACGGCGCATGGGCCATCATGGACTTTCTGGCGATGGTGCCCGACGAACGCCCCACCAACCTAAAAGCCCTGCCCGACGACCCGCTGGCAGGCATTCAGGCCACGGTGCTGTTTTATCCCTACTGCGCCTTCCCGGCCCGCACGGACGCCGACGGCTGGAACAAGAACGTGCCCACGCTCATGCTCTTGGCAGGCGGCGACACCTACGTGCCCACCGACGCCTGCCTCGAAGCTGCCGCCTATCTGGAAGCCACGGGCGTGCCCCTCCAAATGCACACGTATCCCGACGCCAACCACGCCTTCGACGAGTCCGACGACGTGCTCGCCCCGCCCCTTCGCCACCACCCCGCCGCCACTGCCGACGCCCACCAACGTATCGGGGTTTTTCTAGGCGACATCTTCGGCACACGCTAACCTTTATGGTCATCGAAAACAAAAAGGCCCCGGACGACTGCGCCGACATGGCCGACATCCGCGCCGAAATCGACCATCTCGACGAAGCCATCATCGCGCTGATCGGGCGGCGAGCCGCGTATGTGCAAGCAGCGGCGGCGTTCAAAACCAGCGCCACCGCCGTACAAGCGCCGGAGCGATTCCGCGCCATGCTTCAGCAACGCCGCGTCTGGGCCGAGGAACACAGACTCAACCCCGATGTCATCGAGCAACTCTACCGCGACCTGGTGCAGCACTTCATTCAGGAAGAGATGCAGCGCTGGAAACAGCACCATACATGAGGCGTCCTTCGGTCCTGCTTCGTAGATTCTATTCTTCCAAGCCAGTGCTTAGCGGGATTGACAGCGCGGATGATGCCGGAAACCACCACCACACCCCTCACGCCCCTTGCCGCTGACGACGTGGCCGTCGACCAGTTCGATGTGTCCGTCGTCATCGTCAACTACAACGTGTGCGAATTCCTGGAACAGGCGCTGCGGTCAGTGGAGCGCGCCAGCGAAGGGTTAAGCGTAGAGGTGTTCGTCGTTGACAACAACTCGGTGGACGACTCGGTGGAAATGGTGGAGGAATGTTTTCCCGAGGTGCGGGTCATCGCCAACGGCGACAACGTGGGGTTTAGCGTGGCCAACAACCAGGCCATCCGGCAGGCGCGCGGCGCGTATCTGCTGATTCTCAACCCCGACACCATCATCCGCGAGGACACGCTCACCACCGCTGTCGATTTCTTCGAGGCACATCCCGAGGCCGGGGCGCTGGGTTGCAAAATCCTCAATCCTGATGGCACCTTCGCCCGCGAGAGCCGCCGGGCCTTTCCCACGCCGTCGGTTGCGTTCTATCGCATCAGCGGCCTGAGCCGGTTGTTTCCGAAAAGCCCGCGCTTTGGCCGGTACAACATGAGCTACCTGCCGCTCGATGAAGTCGCCGAGGTGGATGCACTGAGCGGTTCGTGTATGTTCGTGCGGCGGGCGGCGGTGTATGATGATGGGAAAGGGAGAGAGGGAGAGAAAGGGGGTGGCGCGGGGTTGTTTGACGAAGACTTTTTTATGTACGGCGAGGATTTGGACTGGTGCTACCGGATTCAGCAGGCCGGGTGGAAGATTTATTACACGCCCGAGACGGAGATCATCCACTACAAAGGCGAAAGCACCAAAAAGGGTGAGTTGCGGTATGTGCGGCTGTTCTACGGCGCGATGATCCGCTTCGCCGAGAAGCATTTCCACGGGCGGTATTCGGGGTTATTTGTCACGTTTTTGCGCGTCGGAGTCGTGGCGCGGGCTGCGCTCAGCGTGATGGCGAACACCTTCCGGCAGTATTGGCTGGCGCTAGTGGAGTTGGTGCTGGTGATGGGCGTGGTGGCGGGATTGGGTGGGCTGCGCTCCCTGCAGACAGGCGTGGCGTTTTCCTCGCTTTTCTATGCATTGGTGGCCCCGGCGTATGCGCTCAGCACCGTGCTGGGCATCGCACTTGCAGGCGGCTATTCCCGGCGCGGGCAACTGCGACGGCGCACCGTATGGCTTGGCACAGGCGTAGCCTTTTTGCTGATTGCCACGCTGTCCTTTTTTGTCAAAGACCTCGGGTTTTCCCGAATTGTGGTGCTGGCAGCCTTTCCAGTAAGCGCCTTGCTTTTGATGGCGGTACGGACGGTGCTGCGGCGCCCACCACCGGGGCCACGCCGCGCTGTGGTGATCGGCACACAGGCTGAGGCAGAACGGCTGCATCAAATGCTTGCCGACAATGTGCACCCCCCGTTTGAGTTGGCGGGCTATGTGACGGCCAAAGGCAAGCGCCGCAGCAAAGGCTCGAAACAGGACGAGGCCCTGCGGCATCTGGGCTCGCTGCGGCAGGTGCGCGACATCGTCCGGCTCAGCACCATCAGCGACGTGGTGTTTGCGGCCAACAGCCTGTCTAACCACACCGTTTTTCGCCTCATCAACCAGTTGCGCGACCTGCCGGTGCAGTTTCGTATCCTCGCCGAAGGACGCTCCCACGTCATCGGCAAGGCCAGCATCGACGACCTAGCAACACCCACGCTGCTCGAAGCCGATGAAACGTTGGTGAAACACCGCAGCGCGGCCGCCCACCGGTTGTTCGACCTCAGCGTGGCGTCGCTGGGGTTGCTTTGCTGGCCGGTAATTGCGTTGTTGAGTCTTCCGTTTGGCTCAAAATCAAAGCTTCGCCGCCTTGCCAAGCGCCTGTACCTGCTTACGTCCGTGTGGGCGGGTCGCCGTGCCGTGGTTGGTTACGCACCCGACGGCCCCCTTCCGCCGGAGGAAACCGAGCTTCCCCTCGGCGTGTTCAGCATCACCGAGGCAATAACAACCCCACATCCGACGCCCGCACAGACCAACCAGGCCTTCTGGTTCTATGTCGGAAATCAGTCGGCTTCCTTAGATTGGAGCATTATCCTCCGCGCGATACGTTCCCTCTGAGTCGCGCGTGAGCACATGCCGCACACCGACAACCCACCGGTGTGCCCTTCAGGATTTTTTATGGCTACTTCCTCTCAATATTTGCTCGATTTCGAGAAACCGCTCGTGGACCTGGAGCAAAAGCTCAACGAGATGCGGGCGTTTGATAAAAGCAAGCTCGACATCGACTTGTCCGAGGACATCGCCGAGCTGGAAAAGAAAGTCGAACTCCTCCGCTCGTCGATTTACCAAAACCTGACCCGCTGGCAGCGCGTCCAGATCGCCCGCCACCCCTTGCGGCCCTACACGCTCGACTACATCGATGCGCTGACCGAAGGCTTCATGGAGTTTCGCGGCGACCGTCTGTTCGCCGACGATCCTGCGCTCGTGGGTGGCTTTGCCACATTCCTCGGCGATCGTTACGGTTACCGCGACCGCACCGTGTGCATCCTCGGGCACCAGAAAGGCCGTGACACCAAAAGCCGCAAATACCGCCGCTTCGGGATGCCCAACCCCGAAGGCTACCGCAAGGCGCTGCGTCTGATGAAGATGGCCGCCAAGTTTGGCAAACCCATCGTGACGTTGCTCGACACGACGGGTGCCTACCCCGGCATGGAAGCCGAAGAGCGCGGACAGGCCGAAGCCATCGCCCGCAACCTGCTCGAAATGTCCCAACTTCCCGTGCCCATCGTCGTGGTGGTCATTGGCGAAGGTGCGTCGGGTGGGGCCATCGGGATTGGCCTGGGCGATCAGATTCTGATGCTCGAAAACGCGTGGTACTCGGTGATTTCGCCCGAAAGCTGCTCGCAGATCTTGTGGCGCTCGTGGGATTATAAAGAAGATGCCGCCCGCGCGCTTAAACTCACCGCCACCGATCTCATCAAGTTTGGTGTCATCGACCAGATCGTGCCCGAGCCGGTCGGTGGTGCCCACCGCGATCCACAGGCCACCTTCCGTACCACCGGCAAGGCCATCGCCACCGCGCTGCAAGCCCTCGAAACCCTCTCACCCAAAGAACTCCTCACCACCCGCCTCGACAAGTTCGACCGCATGGGCGTCGTCGACGAGCCAACCCCGCAGCCCGTCGAGGAACCGGTCGTCGAAGTGGAAAAGGCGTAGTCCGGGTGGCGGCGTATGGGTGGCTACGCATGCGGAAGTAATAATTCCTCCCATACCCCCTTTCTCACAAACCCCCACACCATTTCTGTATCTCCATCACAGGAAAAGATGCAGGATTATTGCTTCCGTTACCCATGATCTCCCACGTCTACCACCACCGCGTGCGGTACCGCGAATGTGACCCGATGGGCGTGGTGTACCACGGGCACTACCTCGACTTTTTCGAATACGCCCGCACGGAGGCGCTGCGCGAGATGGGACTGCCTTACAAGGCCATGGAAGACCGCGGCATCATCCTGCCCGTCATCGACCTCGCCGTCCAGTACAAACGCCCGGCCTTCTACGACGACCTGCTCGCCATCACCACCCACTTCGACGGCGTGCCCCGCGTGCGTATCCGCCTCGACTATGAAGTCCGGCGCAACGGCGAAGACCGGGTGCTCACCACCGGCCATGTCACCCTCTGCTTCGTCGATGCCGCTACCAATCGCCCCACGCCTGCCCCCCCAGAGGTGATAGCAGTGTTTGAAAAAGCACGGACGCAGGACTGATTTTTTATTTTTGCGCGACATTTAAACGTTTCAATCCTATATTTCAACATCGACAACCCACCTGTACCATTCCTTCGAAACTGGCCTATGACTCCCACCCGCACGTTTGGCACCTTCATGGTGTGCCTGTTCCTCACCTTGAGCTTTCAGACACCCCTTCAGGCACAGTCGGTGCAGATGATTGTTAACGCCGACCAGGGCGAACACACCATCAGCCGCCACATCTACGGCCACTTCGCCGAACACTTGGGGCGCGGCATCTACGACGGGTTGTGGACCAAAAACGGCACCGGCGAATGGCACATCCGGCAGGACGTGCTAGAAGCGCTCAAAGTCATCAAGGTGCCCAACCTGCGCTGGCCCGGCGGCTGCTTTGCTGACTACTACCACTGGAAAGACGGCATCGGGCCGTGGGAAGACCGCCCGACCATTGTCAACACCCTATGGGGCGGCGTGACGGAGGACAACAGCTTCGGCACGCACGAGTTTATGGAGTTGGTGAAGCAGCTCGGCACCGAACCCATCGTGGTGGGTAACGTGGGCAGCGGAACCGTCGAGGAGATGGCCGACTGGTGGGAATACATGAACCACCCTGGCGAAAGCCCGATGGCGGACCTGCGCCGCGAAAACGGTCAGGATGAGCCGTGGAACGTGAAGTACTGGGGCGTGGGCAACGAAAGCTGGGGATGTGGCGGCAACATGACGCCGGAATACTATGCCAACCAGTACAAGCGCTTTGCCACCTTCTTGCACAACTACGGCGACGTGCGCCCCTTCCGTATTGCCACCGGCCCCCACGGCGGCCTGAACGAATGGACCGAGGTGATGATGCGCGAAGCCGGGCATATGATCGACGGCATCGACATCCATCATTACACGGTGGTGCACAACTGGACCGTCAAAGGCTCAGCCACCGACTTCAACGAGGAAGAATGGATGCTGGCGATGCAGCAGGCGTTGAGGATGGACGACATCGTCCGCCACAACACCGCCGTCATGGACCGCTACGACCCCGAAAAACGCGTGGCGCTCATTGTGGGCGAGTGGGGCATGTGGCACGATCCGGCGCCCGGCAGTACGCCCGGCTTCCTGTACCAGCAAAACACCTTGCGTGATGCCGTCGTGGCATCGCTGTCGTTCGACATCTTCAATGCCCACGCCGACCGCGTGCGGATGGCAAACATCGCGCAAACCGTAAATGTGCTGCAAGCGATGATTCTGACCGAGGGCGAACAGATGCTCCTCACGCCCACGTACCACGTCTTCGAGTTCTACACCGTCCACCACGACGCCACGCTGCTACCGCTGACCATCAGCGATGCGAACTACACGCTGGGCGATGCCGAAGTGCCCGCCCTCAGCGCCACCGCGTCGCGTGCGAGTGATGGCAAGATCCACCTGACGGTGACCAACCTGGACCCCAACAACAGCCACACCCTCGCTACCGCTCTGCGCGGGGCTGAGGTATCCGAGGTATCCGGGCGCATCCTTACCGCATCGGCGATGAATGCCCACAACACGTTCGACAACCCCGAGGCGGTAAAACCGACTACGTTCAACGGTGCACGTCTATCGGGCGACACGCTCACCATCGAGATGCCGCCGAAGTCCATCGTCGTGCTCACACTGGAATAAGCGTGTTATCCTTTGTAGCGGTAGACGATACGGCCTTTGCTTAAGTCGTAGGGAGACATCTCAACATCCACGCGGTCGCCCGGCAGGATTTTGATAAAAAACTTCCGCATCTTGCCGGAAAGGAAACCGAGGATTTCGTGTCCATTGTCCAGTTCGATACGGAATTGGGCGTTGGGGAGCGCGTCTGTAACGACTCCTGTTTGCTTGATGTGTTCTTGTTTGGCCATGTAGGGTGCGCCGCAAGCGCATTGGTTCGGAAAAAAGCGTCTGGCAAAGAATCATGCCAGCACAGACATTCTATACGGCACGAATACTTCCCAAGGTTCCGGTTCACTCAAAACCCGCCGATCCTGATGCCTGATCGCACCCTGGAAGTGTGGCTGCGCGGTCCGCTTCCTCACATCCCCGTCTTGCTCCAACCCGTAGCACATGCCTTGCTGCAAGCGCAGGAAGAAGTGCATGCCCTGCTCGATGGCTTTCCCGAACCATTACTCTGGAGCCGCCCCGCCGGTGTGGCGTCGGTAGGTTTCCATGTGCAGCACCTCGCGGGCGTGCTGGATCGGCTGTTCACCTATGCCCGAGGCGAAGCCCTCACGCCACAGCAGTTGAAGGCGTTAGCGCAAGAAGGAACGACGCCCACACCTGAAACCACCCTGGCACATCTGCTTGCACAGTTTGACACGCAGGTTGAGGAGGCCCTGGCCCAACTACGCACCACCAATCCTAACACCCTCTCCGAAACGCGCGGCGTGGGCCGAAAACAAATCCCATCCACGGTACAAGGGTTGCTGTTCCACGCTGCCGAACACACCCAGCGGCACTTGGGGCAGCTTTTGGTCACCGCGCGGATTCTGCTCGCCCCATCGGCCTCCGCTTCGCAATAAAGCAGCGCATACCGTTTTGCCTTGAGCACAGACACCGGGGTGTTATCTTTCGGGAAGAGCAATTCCAAACACGAGGTGTTGTATGAAACGGTTCGTTTGGTGCGTGGCGGTTGGGCTGGCGCTGGTAACCAGCGGCTGCGAAGTCGTGGGTGGTGATGCCCTCGATACCGAGAGCGCGTGGGCACGGTGGCAAGCGGCTCACCTCACCGACTACGAAGTGGAGCAGCGGCGCGTGTTCGTCTGCAACCTGTGTGACGGCGAGGACCAAGAGGCATTTGCCCGCGTCGTCGTACGGGATGGCGCCGTGGCCGAAGTCTATGACGCCGACGGCGCACTTATCATTTTGGCAGAAACATCGCCCGACATCCCCATCGAGGACTACGCACTAACTGTCGAAGACATCTTTGAACAGATCCGCCTTGCCGAAGAACGCCTCACGGACGAGCTAGCGGTTGAGTTCGACGGCGCGTTGGGGTATCCACGCCGGTTCTACGTCGTGTCTGACAATGGCGAGGTGCGCGAGGAGATTTTACTGCGCAGCCTGAAGCCGCTCTAGCCTGTTCTCAACCTTTCTTCCGCGCCCATACCTTTTCGATGTACGGTGCCGCCAGGGGCGTTTTGCATCCCGTTTCGCCGTGGTCAACCTCCACGGCCCCTATGGCATCGGCGGCGGATAGCGCTTGTGCCTTCAAGGTCGTGCTGCGGGAGCCAATGGCGATCAGGGCGTTGTTCATGGCATACCGCACGCGGTTCTTTTGGGTGTGGATCTCGCGCTCGATGACGCCCAGCAGCGGCTCGAAGTAATCGTTGGGCAACGCCTGATCCTTCAGGGCAAGATGGGCGATGAGGTTCCACCCGGCCTGCTCCGTCCATTCGTTGTCGGCCTGGATCCACACTTCAGCCTTGGCTTGTGCCAGTGACGTTTTGCCCACAAACGTGCTGAAGGCATCGGTAATCACATAGTTGTCCAAGTCTTGCACCCACGCGTCCAGCAACGCCTCGTCGGCCTGTTTCGGGTCGGCGATCATGGTGGCGAAGACGCGGGCGTCGTGGTTGCCGCTCTGCCACAGTTCCAGCGCCAGCGCGTGGTTCTTTTTGATCTGCTTCTTCAGCGTGTTCAGGTTGCCAAAGCTGACGCCAAATTGCGGGCGGTCCACGCCGTGACGGGCATATACTTTGCGGTTCTGCGCAGTGCCAAGGGCTTCGAGTTCTGCAAGGGCGGATTCGGTAGTCATCGTAAGAGGTGGGTTGGTTTCTTAGAGGAACGATGCCAAGTTACAAGTAAGGGGTGACTTCTTTGTGTCATAGCCCATGTGACATGCTTCAACTTTTTTTAATCATAGCAATACACGCGGTTTTGACGTACGTTTTTTTCTCTGCTGACACCGCTCCTTGTTATGCCATCATCTACAAAGATTCCCGGCACGGTGAAATTCTTCCTGGTGGTGATGCTGCTGTTCAACGGCGTCATTGGAGCGATGGTCTACCAGCAACTCCGCGTCGCTCGGTTTCCCACTACCGTAGGCATGCTCGACAACGTCGGCACCACGCTTCGGGAAAGCACCACGTCCTCACAGAACGAGCATGTGTTGACATGCCCGGCCGTGGTATTCAGCTACACGGTCGATGGGCAAACCTACCAGTCCGACACGTTGCGCAAGGGAGGGTTCTGTTCGTCGGAGCACGCCGATGTGCAACATATCCTCGGTGCATTGGAGGCAGGAAATGAGGTGACGGTCTATTACAACCCCGCTAACCTGTCCGAAGCCTATCTGATGGCGGGCCTTTCTACCATCGACCATCTGGCGTTGTTGTTTTTCTTCCCGTTTAACCTGTTTGCCCTGGGCTGGGTGCTGGAGATCGCCTCGCTGAAAATCCGGGGCCACAAGCTGGAGCCCGATGTGATGCGCTTCGGGGAAAACGGCGATACAACATGGGCGCGGTTTCCCCGCCTCGGCCCGGTCAAATTTGCGATGGGCGTGCTGCTGGTCGTAGGTTTTCTATTGGTGTTTGGTGGCATGTTTTGGTTTAGCACGTTGACCGTCGCGGCCTTCCATACCCTCTGGCAGGTACTCGGCAGCTTGACCCTGCTGTTGCTAGTGGGCAAGGCGATTTGGAACCGGGTGCGGCCTTCTACGGCCACCTACCACACCGCCACCCAGCAGTTCACGGTACCCGGCAAGCCCTCGGTGCATCGGTCGCAGATCATCACGTGGGAGGTAGAAGAAATCCTGGGCAAAGCCTCGAAACGTCCGATCTACTTTCGCCCGCAGCTTGAGATACAAATGGCTTCAGGAGACACCGAAACATTGGCGTTCCCTACGCTTCCGTCCCGCGAAGAAGCGTATCGGTTTTGCGACTGGTTGGTGGCAGAGGTTGGCCTCCCCGACGGCCCTAGCGCATAAGGGCACTTTCTGCAAAGCTCTACGTTTTTTCTTTCCTTCTCGTTTATCGCGTAATGCCATGCAGCCGCGTACCCGCGCCACCCTTCAACAGTATCTGGTCCTTGATGCCGAGGCCGAATACAAACATGAGTATTGGGATGGCGAGGTGGAAGCGATGGCTGGGGCCGAGCCCGAACACAACCAAATTGCACTCAACCTGGCCCTGGAGCTAGGGCAGCGGCTCCGCCCAAAAGGATGCCGAGGCGCCGTAGGCGACCAGCGGGTTCAGGTAGGCACCCGGTATGTCTACCCCGATGTCGTGTTTGTGTGTGGAGAGCCCGACTACGCCGACACGACCCCTCGGACCTTGCGCAATCCGAACCTGCTCATCGAAGTGCTTTCGCCTTCTACCATCGAGCGCGACCTCGAAGACAAATTACTGGCCTATACCCAACTCCCAAGCCTGCAAGAGTATTGGATCGTTTCATCATCTCAGCCCTTGGTGATGCAATATGTGCGACGCGACGACATGTGGGTCCTGCAAGGCATCATGGGACTAGACGCCGCCATAACCAGCAGCCATTTTGAATTAGAGATCGCGATGCAGCACATTTATGCGCTTGTGTTTGAGGCTGACCAAGGAAACGGATAGGCGGTCGAGCGGTGCCATCGTAGCGACGCCCAAATACGGCAAGATGAACGCGCAAAAGCAGGCCATGCCCGTTCATTTTTCACAGCGCGTCGATGGGGAGAATGGTACTTTCAAAACCTGCTGCGCTGCCGATACAAGGCCCCTGAACCAGAGCCATGGGACAGCGTTTCGCGACTGCCTCTTCTGACCGACCTGAACACACACCTTTATGCCGGACCTGCCGAGCCACGACCCCGAGCTTTACGCCGCCATCCAACAAGAAGTCGAGCGCCAGAACGACGGCCTCGAACTCATCGCCTCTGAAAACTTCGTCTCCAAAGCCGTGCTCGAAGCCATGGGCACTGCGCTGACGAACAAATACGCCGAGGGCTTACCCGGCAAGCGGTATTATGGCGGTTGCCAGTTTGTGGACGTCGCTGAAAACATCGCCCGCGATCGGGCCAAAAAGCTCTTCGACGCCGACTGGGTGAATGTACAGCCGCACTCCGGCGCGTCGGCTAACGCCGCCATCTACCTGACCCTGATGAACCCGGGCGACACGTTTCTGGGGCTGGACCTCGCGCATGGCGGGCACCTGACCCACGGCAGCCCGGTCAACTTCTCCGGCCTGCTCTACAACGCCACCTACTATGGCGTGGAGCGCGAGGGACCGATGGCGGGGCGTATCGACATGGACCGGGTGCGCGACAAAGCACGCGAAGTGAATCCCAAAATGATCTCAATCGGGGCCAGCGCCTATCCGCGCGACTTTGATTATGCCGCATTTCGGGACATCGCCGACGAAGTGGGGGCGTTTTTGTGGATGGATATGGCGCATCCGGCGGGCCTAATCGCCGCCGATGTGCTGAATGACCCCCTTCCGCACGCACATGTAGTAACAACGACCACACATAAGACCCTGCGCGGCCCTCGGGGTGGCATGATCCTTGTCGGCAATGATTTTGAAAACACGTTAGGCAAGGTCGCGCCGAAGAGTGGGCGCGTAAAGATGATGAGCGAGCTGTTCGACAGCGCCGTTTTCCCCGGCACCCAGGGCGGCCCGCTCATGCACGTCATCGCGGCGAAGGCGGTCGCCTTTGGCGAGGCGCTGAAGCCGGAGTTTACGACGTACGCCCAGCAGATCGTGAAAAACGCCAAAGCGATGGCGGCGGCGTTTGTTGAGCGCGGCTTTGATCTCGTTTCGGGCGGCACCGACAATCACCTGATGCTCATCGACCTGCGCAACAAAGGCGTCACCGGCAAGGATGCCGAAGCGCTGCTGCAAGCTGCCGAAATCACCGTCAACAAAAACATGGTTCCCTTCGACGACCAGAGCCCCTTTGTCACCAGCGGCATCCGCGTAGGAACGCCTGCCATGACGACGCGCGGCTTCGACGAAGACGCCTTCCGGCAGGTGGTGGACCTCATGGACCGCGTGCTGAGCAAGCCCGGCGACGAGACGGTGTTGCAGCAGGTGCGCGGCGAAGTGCATGCCCTCTGCGAACGCTTTCCGCTCTACGACTTTGTGATTGCCTGACCTGCTCCCTCAACCCTGAAAAAAATGGCGCATCAAATGTCCTTAGCCTGCGAACCCGCTTTGTGCTCCTGACGTTGGAGCGGGGATCTGCGGCGTTGCCTGCGCATGAGCCATACGCTTTTGTATGAACGATTCGTCGAACATGACCTCAACCTATGCCGACCTGGTGGAACTGGGGCGGCGGTTGTATGAACGGTCGCTGGTGCGCCGCGAGCAGGAATACATCACCGACCCGCGGGGGCAACCCATCGGCTGGCTGCTTGATACGCGCATGCCGATGTTGAGCGGCGACATGTTTCTTGAAGTGGGAACGGTGCTGGCCGAGCGCCTGCGAAGCAAGGACGTGTACCAGGTGGCCGGGTTTGGGTTTGGGGCCTTTTCGATGGTATGCGCCGTGCTGGCCGTTGAGAACAAACCCCTGTTTCGGGGCGGCTTTATCCGCGAAGCCCGTAAACCCCATGGCCGCCGCCGCCTTGTGGAAGGACCCATCGAAAAAACGAAGCCGCTGGTGTTGGTGGATGATATCCTGAACAGCGGACGCAGCGCCATGCGGGCCGTCTCGCTCCTGCGCAACGATGGCTACCATGTGGCCGGGGTGATGACGCTGTTTAACTTCACGTGGAGCGCCGGGCGCGCCCGCCTCGAAGCTGAAGGGCTGTGGGTAGACTCGCTCCTGGACCTGAACCTCCGCGAAAGTGGGCGCAGTTCCTCCGACTCGGCGTGAGGTTGAGGATGGGCGTTTGGGAGTGTGGATGTATGGGAGTCTTGCGGTTTTGAAACTCTCCCGGATGGCGCATGGCGCAACCATCTCCCGGCAAACGCCCATTAATTTCGCCCATCGTTGCTAGACATGGATTTTTTTCGAACCGTGGTCGTTAAGGGACGCAACCCGTACGTTGCATCACCGTTACCCACCGCTTGCTGCTCCCCTTGCTGGCATGGAATGAGCACCTCCGTCGTACCGTTCAGACGCCATGAAGCTGCTGCGCACCCTTTCCACCCTTTCTAAAACAGCATCCCAGCTTGGGCTGGAAGGCGATGGAGCACCCGGCTCCGCGATGGGCTATGGCCTCGAAGGCGGCGAAATGCCGTTCCTCGATCACCTGGAAGAATTGCGGTGGAGCCTGATCAAAGGCATCGGCGGCGTTATCGTGGCCGCCATCGTGGCCGCCTTTTTCAGCGATTGGATCATCAACGAGCTGCTGCTGGGACCGAAGAAGGCCGACTTCTTCATGTACCCCATCCTCGGCATCGAGCCGACCGAGTTCACGCTGCAAAACCGAACGCTGCCGGGCCAGTTCTTCGTTCACATCGGCTCGGTGCTGGTAGCCGGATTGGTGATGGGATCGCCGATTTTTGTGTACTTCATGTGGCGGTTCATCGAGCCGGGGCTGTATGCCCACGAACGCAAAGGGCTGCGCTTCTCCACGGTCTTCGCCACGCTCTTTTTTATGCTGGGCATCGCGTTTGGGTATTGCATCATCACCCCGCTCGCCGTGCAGTTTTTCGCCGGATATCAGATCTCGCCCGACATCCGCAACGACTTCGACATCACCAAATATTTCAGCATGGTGACGTGGTGGAGCTTCGGGACGGGCATTCTCTTCGAACTCCCGGTGGTGATCTATTTCCTCGCGAAGATGGGCCTCGCCACACCGGCCCGGCTGCGGGCCTCGCGCAAGTGGGCCCTCATCGTGGTGCTCATCCTGGGCGCGTTCTTTACCCCGCCCGACCCGCTTTCGCAACTTTTGGTGGCAATGCCGCTCATGCTGCTCTACGAAGCCTCCATCTTCATTGCGGTATATGTGGAGCGCAAACATAACCGGCGGCTCCGTAAAGAAGCCGAGCGCGACGCCCGCCTCAAGGCCGAGCAGGAACAACGGGCGCAACAAGAACGGGATTCGGAGGCAAATTCATAGTTAAGGGTTCTTAAAAATGCCGCCGCTTTTTCGATATATTTAGTCACACGCTGAGCCTGAGGTACTGATCAAAGAGACAAGGCCTCGTTAACGGGCTTGGCCCCTATTTCCTGTTCATTTCAAGTGCGCGTATTGCGATGACACCAAAACCCCCACGCTCTGTTCGTTGGTATTCGGCTGTCTTGTTTCTTGTGACCCTGATCGTGGGCGTAACGGTGGGTTTCTGGATGCCCCGCGATGATGAGTTTTTCGCCATCCGCAAGAATTTCCAAATCTTTGGCGCGCTCTACGAAGAATTGGTGACCAACTATGTGGATGCGCTTAACCCGGAGCAGGTGATGCGCACCGGCATCGAGTCGATGCTGGAAGACCTGGACCCGTACACGGTGTTCATCGACGAAGCCAACAACATCGACATCGACATCCTGACACGCGGACGCTATGGGGGCATTGGGCTCAACATTGGCATCCGCAACGGACAAGTGACCGTCTCATCGCCCATCGAGAATACGGGCGGCTATGAACAGGGCGTTCGGGCCGGTGACATTATCACCACCATCGCCGGACAATCGACCGAAGGCATGGCGCTGACGGACGTAAACGCGTTGTTGCGGGGTGAACCGGGCACGGCAGTGGAGATGACCATTGTGCGCGAGGGTGAACCCGAGCCGCTGCCTTTTTTGCTGACGCGGGAAGAGGTGGAACTGCACAACGTGAGTTACAGCGGCTTCCTCAAAGACGATCCGGCGGCAGGCATGGCCTATGTCAAGCTTGAGCGCTTTGGCCGCAACGCCGCCGATGAAGTGAAGCACGCCCTGGATATCTTACAAGCCACCGCTCCCATTCAGGGGGTAGTGCTGGACCTGCGCGACAACCTCGGCGGGTTGCTCGATGAGGCGGTGTCACTGACGCAGTTCTTTGTGCCGCATGGCTCCACCATCGTTTCGACACGCGGGCGGCTCTCGAACACCGAGCGCGTGTACCGCAGCACCATGCAGCCGCTCTATCCGGAGATCCCCGTGGCGGTGTTGGTGAACGAATACAGCGCCTCTGCCAGCGAGATTGTGGCGGGTGCCATACAGGACCTGGATCGGGGCGTTATTGTCGGTGTGTCCTCGTTTGGGAAAGGACTCGTGCAGATCGTGCGCCCGCTTCCGTACAACACCTCCATCAAGATTACCACGGCCAAGTATTACACCCCCAGCGGGCGCTCCATTCAGGCGATCGACTATGGCCGCCACGATGGTAGTTCCGAGGCCATTCCCGATTCGCTACGCCGCACCTTTACGACCCTTGGCGGCCGCGAGGTGAAAGACGGACGCGGCATTGAACCTGATGTCCTCGTTTCCTTTGGCGAAGAAAGTGAACTCGAAGAAGCGCTGCGCCGACGGGCGGCCTTCTTCTTCTATGCCAACCACTACGCTGCCACCCATTCCCAAATCGAGCCCAACTTCGTGGTTTCCAACGCGATTTACGACGACTTCCGGGCTTGGCTTAACCGGGAAGGATTTACCTACAGTACCTCGATGGAATATGCGATGGGCGACCTCTCGGAGCAGCTGGAAGCGAATGGTTATTCGTCCACCGGAGATGAAATCGCGGCGCTGAACCGGGCGCTGGCCCAAGAAAAAGCCATGGACTTCAACCGCCACGAACCCCGCCTCAAAGAGCGGCTGCGGGCCGAAATCCTTTCGCGTTATTTGGACCGTGACAAGCAGGTGCGCGCCTCCTTGGCCAACGACGGCCAGGTGCTCCGTGCCGAACGCATCTTGCAAGACACCCGTGAATACACCTCCATCTTGGACTAAACGAGCGGTGCGCGTTGGGCACGATCCGTCGCCTTTAAACCCAACATTCTCCATCTCGCCTTCCCCCAGCCCATGATGATTTCAGGCGACGTTTTGCTGCTGGTGGGGGCCGGATTGTTGGCGGGTTATGTAGCGGGTCTTGTCGGTGTGGGCGGCGGTATTATCTTCGCACCCGTGCTGCTGTTCTATTACGAGTCCATCGGCATCGCCCCGGAAGTGATCGCCTCGCTCACGATTGGGACGAGCCTGTTTTGCACCCTCATCGCCTCGCTGTCGAGCACGTGGTCACACCATCAGCGCGACGCGGTAGACTGGCGGGTGATGCGACTGGTGGGCATCAGCAGCGTGGTGGCAATTGTGTTGATGACGCGATTCGTGACGACGCAGCCGTGGTACACCAAAGAGGTTTTTCAGGTCTTGTTCGCCGTCCTTATCCTGGCAGTAGTGACCCGCATGGTACGCCGCTCCTCCTCCTTCGACGAACCCACCGGCATCGACTGGTCGTGGACGAAACTGGGCGGCATCGGGACGGCGGCAGGCGTGGTGTCGACTGCGGCAGGCGTAGGCGGTGGCATCGTGCTGGTGCCCGCGTACCATCACCTGCTGCATGTGCCCATGCACCGCGCCGTAGGCACCTCCAGCGCCACCATCCTGATCATTGCCTCGTTCGGGGTGCTGTCGTATGCCTGGACGGGATGGACAGCGACGGTGCCTGCCACCGCAATTGGCTATGTGGATGTGGGCCGAGCGCTGTTTCTCGCCATCCCGGCTGTGTTTACGGCTCGGCTCGGCGTATGGACTGCGCACCGCATGGACACGCGGGCGCTGCGGCTGGGGTTTGCCGTGCTGGCCACCGTGTTGGCGATCCGGTTGTTGTGGCGGGCGCTGGGCTGACCCTAGGCATCGAGGTTCTCGTCGATGATGCGGCAGAGTTCATCAAGCCCATCCGTCAGGCAGCCGGGGCCCGGTTGTAGAATACCCGCCGGGTCCATTTCATAAATCCGCCCGTTGCAAATCGCCGGGACTTCCTCGAAGCCGGGGCGTCCCGTCACGCTTTCCCGATCTAGGGGCTTGCCACACCAGCAGCCAATAAAAACCTCCGGCGACCGCGCAGCCACTTCTTCCACGGCCACATACCGCTCCTTCGAGGCCCGTCCGGCGGCCCGGTCGGCAAAGATATTGTCGCCGCCTGCAATCTCTATCAACTCGCTAACCCATGAGATGGCGCTGATCATCGGGTCGTCCCACTCCTCGAAATACACCCGTGGACGTCGGGTCCGCTGGCTACGTTCGGCGCGGAGGGCATCGATTCGTGCCGCATAGCTGGAAACCAGCGCCTGCGCTTTTTCCTGCTGCCCCACCACCCGGCCTAGCAGCAGCAAGGTGTCCAGTATCTCGCGGATGGTGCGTTGGTTGGTGATGAGCACCGGCAGATTTTCCCGAATCAGGTCTCGCGCCAGGTCTGCCTGCACATCCGAAAAGCCGATGACCAGATCCGGCTCCAGCGCCTTGATCTTCTTGATGCTGCCTCCGATGAACGCCGAAACGACGGGCTTTTCTTTTTTGGCACGTTCCGGGCGGCAGGTGTACGCGCTGATGCCCACGACCCGCTCTTCCTCGCCGAGCAAATACAGAAACTCGGTCGTCTCTTCGGTAAGGCAGACAATGCGTTGTGCGGGTTCGAGCAACATGCGGTTCACAAACTATCGAAAATGGACGCGTGCAAGATACGCCTCCGCCCTGCTTCTCGCCGCCATGGGGTAGCCACAAAACCAGATGAAACCAATCTATTGACTTTCCGTAACGGAAAGTCATAAGTTTCCTACACGGAAAACGACAACATTGCCGGAGATGAATATGACCCCGAACAAAGATAATCCCTCTCCTGCCGAGGCACAGGAAGCGTTGGCCTCCGTGGACGCCTTGACCCTGCGTGCCAGACAGCGCAGTGCCTATTCACGGGCATTTGCCGCAGCGATGTCGCTATGGAGCGGTGTGCTGGTGGCGACTATGGGCACCGGCATCTGGCCCTTGCTTTTTGTAGGCGGGCTGGTGGCCTACATTGTCTGGCGTAAACGCACCGAGACATGGCCCCGCGAAGTCGAAAGCAAGCGCGGCCTGGGCATTGTGCTCGGCCTGGGAGCGCTGGTGGGGGCGGCGTTCATCGGCGCGTACATCGCACGGGTGTACATGGGCCAGTTTTGGCTGCCTCTGCTGCTGGGAGTGGTGGTGGCCGTGCTCCTGTTTGCCCTCTCCGAGAAAACCTACCGCGCCCTCCGCACCACCACCCCTGCCGCCTAAGCCATGCCAACACCTGAACTTGACCCCATCATTCACGCGCCCAACCGGCTACAGATCTGCGCCTTGCTGATGCCGCTGGAGGAAGCCGCGTTTAAGGTGCTGCGCGAAGAATTGTCGGTGAGCGACTCGGTGCTGTCGAAGCACATTAGCCAACTGGTGGGTGCAGGCTATGTGGGCTTGAGCAAACGCACCCTCGACGGACGCCAGCACACCTGGGCTTATCTCACACCAGCCGGGCGACATGCTTTTACCGCGCATGTGGCCGCCCTGCAAATCATCGTGTCCCATGCCCAAGGATCATAGCCTGATCCACTTTAGGAGCGGTCTTGCATGCTGTACGCATGGGCGTGGCACTTTCTGAATCAGTGACTTCGTTATTCCACACGCCCGCCCATGTTTGTTGGGGTGCCGTTTGTCAAGTTAATGCAACACCTCAATTGCACGGTAAGAAGCAGCATGGGTAACTCGTGGCGGCTTGCAGCAGGAGGTACGGCATCGCTTAGGGTCCCGGCGACTGCCATGCCTCAAAAACCGGTGGCGTCTCCTCGCGAATAACCACCACGCCATCGAAGTACGTCGACCAGTCGAATGAGTCAAACCGACCGAAAAGCCGCGACGGCACAACACCGAGTTCGCGCAACGATAGGGCATCCAGATATACAAACGCTCCTCCGTTTGTCACTGCCCTGGCTTCAAGCGAACCCGTTGGGGCTTCGGGGAACGGCTGGCTCGGCATGCCCGCCATGGATGAAGCTCCAGCGTACGTCGTGAAGCCGATGGCCGCAAGCTTGTCTCCCCATTCTGCAGCAAGATAAGATCCGAGCGGGCGGTCGGGGCGTGCGCCCTCCTGGCGGGCGGCGTGGACGGTTGCCGTCCAGATGATGACTTTGCTCGTATCTGAACGGCGGGCGCGATACCAGCGAAGGTTGCGATACATAACCGTATCGCGGTCGGGCGCATTCGCTCGCTGCCGATGGTAGTAACTGGCCAAGTTGGCCAGCATCATCTGTGGTGGCGTCCGCACGGTATCTGCCGATGCGTCGTTTTCCCCTGCCGCGTTGGCGGCCTGTTGGGCACAGCGTTCGAGGAGGATCTGCGCTGCTTCGTCGAAGGCATGTTCATCGTCGTAGCGCCAGAAAAGATTCCGGTCGACGGCGGCGCTGCAGGAGGCAGCCTGCGATGGCGGGAGCGCGTCGGCTACCAAGTCCGACAACACGGAGCGGGCGTAGTCGGAGGTTACGCTGGGCTGATCGTCCAGCCCGCCTAGAAACATGGTGCCTGCCGAGGCTTGCTCGAAGAGCCCACGTCGCCAATCGGCAAGTCCCTGCGTCCACCAGAAGCGCCCGACGGCGCGGTTGAGTTGCCAGAACGTTGCCTGTTGCTCAGCGATGGCTGCCTCGAAACCCAGAAAATCGTAGATCCCCGCCTCGAAAAGCAGCACATCAAATCCACACTGTGCGACCAGTCCTTCCACGATCTGGGCCTTGGCCTGAAACGTATGCGCTTCGCCGTGACTGGGCAGTTCGCCCAACAGCACCACCTTCCGGTCGCAAACATCTTCCACGACACGAGCGACGACAGACGACAGATCTTGCTGCTGGGCTTGGGCCAGCGGTACAGCTAGGCCCAAGAGGCCAACGAGTATGCCGAAACCGATGCATCGCCTCATGTTTTGGACTTTAATCACAAATTGGTATGGAATCATCAATTAGTGCGTGAGGCTTGCGTGATATTCGAATGGACACGCTCCTGCTTATTTGATCATGTAAAAACGAGGGTGGTTTAACCAAGACCTGAGGAATGCGGGATCAGCCACATGGTAAAACTGCCTTCCATCTGATTCAACGTCAGCAATAGCGTATATCTTTCCCTCAATCTCATCAAGAGATCGCGCTATTTTTTCCTTATCCCAGGTCCCATAAAGGGACGAATCAGGCGTGATGTAACTACCAAAGTCGATCATACCACCTAGCATTTCAGCCAACCGAATCGCAATCGTACCTACCAATAAATGATCTTGCCTATTTCCACAATGTGACCCTACCCCTAAACAGGCACGCGGCTTCCATCCAAAGTATG
Source organism: Rhodothermia bacterium (assembly GCA_030428385.1). Taxonomy (GTDB): domain Bacteria; phylum Bacteroidota; class Rhodothermia; order Rhodothermales; family JAAAOL01; genus JAUIDY01. Next base: position 23,641 of record JAUIDY010000023.1, read on the forward strand.
ATACCATTCCCTCTGCCCCCCAACAAAAAAGGGCGGTGCCGCCCGAAGCGGCACCGCCCTTTTACTATGCGTTACGCGTAGGCGCTAGACCTAGAAGTCCATGCCGCCCATGCCACCCGGCATGCCGCCACCGCCCATCGGCGGGCCAGCAGCACCTTCCGGTTCCGGCTTGTCGGCGATGACGCTTTCGGTCGTCAGCAGCAGGCCAGCCACCGACGCGGCGTTTTCCAGCGCCGTGCGGGTCACCTTTGTCGGGTCGATGACACCCTGCTTGGTGAGGTTGCCATAAACTTCCGTGCGGGCGTTGAAGCCGAAGTCACCTTCGCCTTCTTTCACTTTCTGCACGATGATCGAGCCTTCGAGGCCAGCGTTGGCCGCAATCTGACGCAGCGGCTCTTCGAGCGCACGGCGCACGATGCCCACACCAATCGTCTGGTCATCGTTTTCCAGTTCGAGGCCGTCGAGGGCGCTCAGCGAGCGGATGAAGGCCACGCCACCGCCGGGCACGATGCCTTCTTCCACGGCGGCGCGGGTCGCATGCAGCGCATCTTCCACGCGGGCCTTCTTCTCTTTCATTTCCGGTTCGGTAGCAGCACCAATTTTCAGCACAGCCACACCGCCCGACAGCTTGGCGAGGCGCTCTTGCAGCTTCTCGCGGTCGTAGTCGCTGGTGGTCGCTTCGATCTGCTGTTTGATCTGGTTGGCGCGGGCTTTGATCTGGGCCCCATCGCCAGCGCCGTCTACCACCACGGTCGTGTCTTTGTCGATCACGATGCGCTTGGCTTTGCCGAGGTAGTCGAGCGTGGCGTTTTCGAGGCGGTAGCCTTTTTCTTCGCTCACCACCGTGCCACCGGTCAGGATGGCGATGTCTTCGAGCATGGCTTTGCGGCGGTCGCCGAAGCCAGGAGCTTTCACGGCAGCCACTTTCAACGTGCCGCGCAGCTTGTTCACCACGAGGGTAGCGAGGGCTTCGCCTTCAATGTCTTCGGCGATAACGAGCAGCGGACGGCCCATCTGGGCGACTTTTTCGAGGACCGGAAGCAGGTCTTTCATCGCGCTGATCTTCTTGTCGTGGATCAGGATGAAAACGTCTTCCAGCACCGCTTCCATGTTGTCGGCGTCGGTGACGAAATAGGGCGAGAGGTAGCCGCGGTCGAACTGCATCCCCTCGACGACTTCGAGGTTGGTGTCGGTGCCACGGGCTTCTTCGACGGTGATGACGCCGTCTTTGCCCACTTTTTCAAACGCGTCGGCGATCAGGCTACCGATGGCGTTGTCGTTGTTGGCCGAGATCGAGGCGACCTGGGCGATTTCTTCTTTGCCTTCGATGTCGCGGCTGAGGCCCCGCAGGTTCGCCACCACGGCTTCCACGGACGCGTCGATGCCACGCTTCAGGTCCATCGGGTTGGCGCCAGCGGTTACGTTTTTCAGGCCCGCGCCCATGATGGCCTGCGCCAGCACGGTAGCGGTGGTGGTGCCGTCACCAGCCACGTCGCTCGTCTTCGAGGCGACTTCTTTCACCATCTGTGCGCCGACGTTCTCGACCTTGTCTTCGAGTTCAATCTCTTTGGCGACGGTCACACCGTCTTTGGTCACGGTCGGGGCACCAAATTTTTTCTCAATGATCACGTTGCGGCCTTTCGGACCGAGCGTAACCTTCACAGCGTCGGCGAGCTTGTCGACGCCGGATTTCAGGGCGTTGCGCGCTTTCGCGTCAAAAATGATCTGCTTAGCCATAATAGGGAAGTAGATTTTTTAAGGTTCGAATGGGGTGAATGTGGTGGGGTTGCTTGGTCATGCCAAGCAGCGTACCCCTACCCTTCCACAATGCCGAGGATGTCCGACTCACGCATGATGAGCAGGTCCTCGCTGCTGATGTTGATTTCGGTACCGGCGTACTTGCCGTAGAGAACCGTGTCGCCTGCTTTGACCGTCATGTCGATCTTGTTGCCATTCTCGACGCGGCCCGGGCCGACGGAGACGACGGTGCCGCGCTGCGGCTTTTCCTTCGCGGAATCGGGGATGTACAGGCCGCTAGCGGTTTGCTCTTCAGCGGGCTCCGGTTTGACGACCACGCGGTCGCTCAACGGTTTGATGCTTGACATAGATGTAAGCCTCCAGTTTGGTGGTTACAGGTTTATATGATGCAAAAAAGGTCGGGTTTTCGCGTTTTTTGCTCGTTGTTAGCACTCCACAGTGGCGAGTGCCAGCGTCGAACAAGACGTGGTCCTGCGTGTTCCGGTGTGGTTGACATTGGGTGAGGATCCGCAGGATCTTTAAACAACCTTAATGATTTTTGCTGCCGGACATGGACTGCAATAATGACTGAACAGGTGGATCCGACAGGCAGTAAACAAGCTTAACAAAAGCTGTGCCCATCCCGTAGGGCCGGGTGTGGCATGCCAGCACTTGCGTTTGGCTTGTCAGGATGACAGATTTTCCCGCTACCGCCATGCAAGACCGTCAGACGCTATACCCCCATCCCAAAACCAAAGGGTTTATGGCGGGCTGGGTGCTGGCTATGGGCCTGATGCTTTTTGTGTTGGTGCTGGTGATGCTTCCGCCTTTTGTCCCGCCCGGCTTCCGCTCGGTGCTGATGCATGGTTTTTCGCCGCTCTGCCACCAGTTGCCCGACCGCTCTTTTCAGCACCTCGGCATTTCCTTCGCCGTCTGCCATCGGTGTTTTGGCATCTACACGGGACTGTGGCTGGCCTCGGCGGCGTTTATCGGGCTGTGGCGCTGGGAGCTCGCCTTTAGTCGCCATGCCGCCGTATTGCTTGGCCTTTCACTGGTACCCCTAGCATTTGACTGGGGTTTGCACGTCGTAGGTTGGTGGGCAAATACCCCCGCCAGCCGCCTGATTACGGGCGGCGTGTTTGGGGTGGTGGCGGGGTGTTATTTCGCTCGCGCCATGATCCAACTCACTACTTCCAAAACGGTGGTACCGCTACCACCCACCGTTCCAGATACCCCACCATCCTGACTGTATGGAAGGTCTCAATCAACGCTTTCCTTTCACCCAAGGAATTGTATCTTTGGGTGTTCGTTTCCGTACGGCCAACGAAGACTACAACTTGATGGTATTTCTTCTCATCAATTAAGTCCTGATTTTCCCACCACCGCATCGTCATCCCTCTCGTTCTATCTTTGCTTTGTTATGCCCGATCAAAAACAGTCGATCTTGCTCGGCGGGCTGGTCACTGCCTTGCTTTCCACATCTTACCTTGGATTCATCAACTGCCTGTGTTGTGCGGGAGTGATCATTGGCTCGCTGGTGACCGTGTGGCACTATACCAACACCCATGAACTGACCATCACTTCCGGTAACGGGGCACTGCTCGGCCTTTTCACCGCGCTCATTGGAGGCGTCATCGCCATTATTCTCAACTATGTGTTGATGCAGGTGGGTTTGGGTGCCAACGAAGCCATCATGAACATGGTCCTCAACAACTTTGCAGATCAGATGCCGCCTGAACAGGTCGAGGCGATGGAAGCACAAATGGAAGCCGCCAACACCTTTGGGGCCTACATTATGAATGCGCTCTTTGGCCTCGTCATTACCGCCATCTTTGGCGTGATTGGCGGTGTCATTGGAGCCGCTGTCTTTAAGAAAGGCAACGGCGCTCCGGCCAACGAACTCGACATTCAGATGTAGCCGACGCTGCTACCTAACCAAAAGGGAGCCTCCAACTGGACGGCTCCCTTTTTTCTTTTTTCTTGTCGAAACTTATTTCTGTCGCTTTGATAACGGCGGCCCCAGCACTTCATTCAGCACCAGGGCTTCGCGCAACGCCTTCGGGTTGAAGACCCGCTCACGAACGACGGCGCTTGTAATGCCCTCCTCCGGTGCCCGGATAGCGAACGGGTTTTTGGCATCGGCATCGGCTTGTTTGTGCGCTTCTACTTTCCGCTGACGCCGATAGGCTTGTTGAAACTCATCTTCCCGGGGCATGACTTGCCGAGGACGTGGGCGAGGCAGCGAGGGTGGCACCGGCGGCGGTGCGGGTGGACGTGGCTTGTCCTGAAACGTGTCGCGGATCTCGCGCAGGGCGTCTTCGAGCGACATTTCGGGCCCTTCATGAGAGCGCATGCGCGTTTCATCTTCCAAATCGACGGGCGGAAGCGCCTGCTGGCGTTTCTTCTTGCGGATCGCACCCAAGACCTGTGCGCCCACCCAGACCACAAAGAATAGAAAATAAATAAAGAGTTCGTCCATCCCACCGCTCGGTTATTTAAACCAACATGTCAGGACGTACGCCCCATCTATTAATCGTCATCACGAATCCCGCCCCGGCGGGATGTGGCGATCTCACCCCGACAAGAAAGAGCACCGCTGACGGGGTGAGATCGCCACGTCGCTAGCGCTCCTCGCGATGACGAAAGGGAGCGTACTGAAATCCTGACAAATATTATACGGCCCCGGCAGGACAACGGCTAGGGGATTGGTCGATCAAGTCTGTCACGTCGGCAAACCGCAGGTCTCTTGTATAAATAACGGACCTGCTGACCTGTGACCTGATCGACTTGCAGACCTGCCGACCTCATCACTGAAACAGATCCCAGCTTACCCCAATCGACGGGAGCAGCGGCAGCCATTCGTCGGTGCCCCGATCCACGTGCAGGCTGCCCTGAGGGTCGAGGCTGACGTCGTAGAAATATACACGTGGGTTGGCGCGGTCGTACAGGTTGCTCACCTCGGCAAAGACGGCGAGTCGGCTGCGGCTGAAGTCAAAGTAGCGGCTCACACGCACATCCATGCGGTGGAAAGACGGGAAACGGGCGGCGTTGTAGTCGCCGAAGAAACTCTCCACGCCCAGGCTTCCATCCGCCAACTCCACGGTGCGGAAATGGCGTTCCGTATACGGCCAGCCCGTGTGGAACTGCCACGCGAGGCTGATGCGCCACTTCTCCGTGGGCTGATAACCTACATCGGCGAACACCGTGTGGCGCTGGTCGAACGAACGCGGGTAATCACGCCCTCCGATATGGTCTTCCACCACGGCGTAGCTGTAGCTGGCGAGCCAGTTCATCTTACCGCCGTCTTTGCGCGCAAACACTTCGATGCCTTTGGCTTCGGCATTCGACGGAGCCAGCCGGGCACGGGCGTTGTACGACTGCGCCTCGGGGAAAAAGTCGGTGTTGTCATTCTCAATCGACACATAGCGCGGACGCACGTCGGTGAGCTTTTTCTGGTAGGCTTCCACCCGCACGTGCACATTGGGCGTGACGGCGTGCGTAATCCCCACCATCCGATGCTCGGCACGCTCCGCTCCGTAGAACCGGTCGTCGCCATCCTGCACGTCCAACTTGTGAATACCCTGCGCCTGATAAAAATGGCCCCAGCCAGCCCGCAGCGTCGTCTTTTTACTCACCGCATACGCCACATTGAGGCGTGGGCTCAGCAGGTCATCGTCGGACCATGACATGTGGTCGTAGCGCAGCCCCCACTCGACCGTCAGCGGCGGCGCGAGGCGCATACGGTGGCTCACATACGCCCCGAACTCCAACCCGTCGGGATTCAGGTCGGCGCGGGTGCTGTCGTAGGTCAGGATGGGCTGCCCCTCTTGAGTAAGAGAGACATTGATCAGGTCTTCGTTGAAATAGTCGTACGTGGCCTGCATCCCTTTTACCTCCACCCCACCTTTTAGAAAATGGTGGGTCGCCAGGTCGAAGGTCCAGTCCTGCTTTACCCCGGCGAAGGTAAAATCACGCTCGTCGTTGAGGGTGAAAAGCGCCCAGCCGTTGCGGGCGCTGTTTTCCTGCCCCTCGCGTGCCGAACTGACACGCCCCGCCGAAGCCAGCGTGCGCACAAACAGGCGCGGGCTCAACACGGCATCCCACGTTACCCAGCCATACGAATTCCCATAACCCGATTTAAACACATCGTCGTCTTCGCTGAAGTCGAGCGCATCGTCGGCATGCAGAATATGCAGCGATAGGCTATGGTTGGGATTAAGGCGGTACTTTACCTTGCCGAGGACATCGTAATAGGTGGGGGAAAACTCGTCGTCGCCGCCTGTCAAGCGCATCACCAGATCGAGGTAGCCGCGCCGCGCCAGCAGCAGCCATTCACCATTCCCTTCGGCAAAGCGGCCTTCCGAGAGGAACCGGGCGTTCATGAAGCTGATACCGACGGAGGTTCGCTGCCGGGCCGGTGTCGCGGTAGCAATGTTGAAGACACCGCTGAGCCGGTCGCCATACTCCGCCGAATACGCCCCCGTCATCATGTCGATACCGCCGATGGCCTCGGCATCCAGCACACTGATGGCACCACCGCCAATGTCTTTCATGTGGAACGGCTCGTACAACTCCATCCCGTCCAGTTCCACCAGCAATTCGTCGGGCAGCCCGCCGCGTACGTTGATCTGCGACGAGTAGTCGTTGCCTGCAAGCCCCGGTAAACGCCGGGCAGCACGGTAGATGTCTTCGCCAAGCTGGGGCAGCGCCTGGATGTCGCTGCGCGACAGCGTCTGGGCGGTCACGGGCTGCGCCTGCATGACGGCAAAGCGCCCCGGTGTCACCACCACCTCGCTGAGCGGCATCACGGTTTCGGTGAGTTGCAAGGTGACGGTGGCGGTGCCGCCATCCGCAACAACAACGTTTTCCGCCATTTCGGGCTCAAAACCAATCATCATGGCTTCCACCGCATGGCTTCCGGCTTCCACATTGGCGATCACAAAGCGTCCGTCGGCGTCCGTGGCGGCTCCGCGTGTGGTACCCATGAGTCGTACGTTGGCCCCAATGAGGGGCTCCTCCGACGAAGCCTCCACCACGCGCCCTTCGATGCGCCCTTGCGCCAAGGCAGGGTGGGCACCAAGTAACAAAAACAGGCCAAACAAACCTCCAAAAATGACCGAAACGACCGGTCTTGAAAAACGGGTACGATGCATAACAAACCATCAACGGTGAGGGGAACCATATCGAGACGCCGCCGATGGGTGAGCGGTGCGGCGTCTGCTTGTCTAGGCGCTTCATCTTCGGAGATGGTAACACGGCCCTCGCAGGTATTTTTGAATGCCCCGTCATCTTCCAGGCCATTCCACCTTTTTTTGTGCTTCCTGAAACCTTTGGGTCATATCCTCACTCTAAAGAAACCGAACGGTCTTTAATCCATTCAATAAACCATGCGCCGAGCCCCAACCACCCGCGCTTCCATCGTCGCCCAGGCCGCCCCCTTGTTTAACCAGCGGGGATATACGGGCGTGTCGATGTCGGACATCATGGCGGCAACCGGCTTGAAGAAAGGCGGTCTGTACAACCACTTTGAGAGCAAAGAGCAGCTTGCGCTGGCTGCTTTCGAATATGCGATCCGGCAGGTGCGCCGCCGCTTCATCGAGGCACTGCGTACCACCCAAACGGCCACGGAGAGCCTGCTTGCCATATTAGGCGTAATGCAGCGCTATGTGGTTGATCCACCCGTTTTGGGTGGTTGCCCGGTGCTGAACACGGCTGTGGACAGCGACGACGCCCATCCGGCCCTCCGCACTCGCGCCCAGCAGGCCATGACCGAGTTGCAGGATTATATCCGTGTGACGGTGCAGCAAGGCATCGACAGCGGTGAATTCCGCGATGGCCTGGACCCCGACGCCATTGCCTCGCTGCTGCTAGCTACGCTCGACGGGGCATTGGTGCTAAGCAAGCTCTACGATGACCCTCGCCACATGCACCGCGCTGTCGACCATTTAGCGTGGTATATCCACCACAACGTTATTTCTCCAAAATAAGACCTTTCGGTCTCTTTAAAACATCTTCTCCATGTTAGAAAAACGCCCCCGAAGCCAGGTGATGGTCCGTTTTCAAGACTGTGACCTGCTCGGCCACCTGAATAACACCAAATACATCACTTACTTCATGAACGCCCGCGAAGACCATCTGCGGACGTACTACGACTTCGACCTGTACCGCCACAGCAGCGAGTATCACAAGAACTGGGTGATCACCAACCATGAAATTGCGTACCTACGCCCCGCCCTTCCCGGCGAGCACGTGACCATTGAAACCGCCCTCATCGCGGTGGATGACAGCCGCCTTACAGTGGAAGCCGTCATGCTGGACGAAGCGGGACATACGCTCAAGGCCGTGCAGTGGACCACCTTCCGCTATATCAGCCTTTCCAATGGGCGACCGACCCGCCACGATCCCGACCTGCTGGCTTTTTTGCGTACCGTCCAGCAACCGGACGTCGTTGTGGAGTCGGTTCGGGCTCGCATCGGCGAACTGAAACAAGACCTTCGTGCCACCGCTGTATAGCTGGGGTGCACAGGAATCAGACATCGCTGTTCCATATGTCGTCGGGTTTTGGTAGGATAGATCCGGTTGTCTTTCCATTCTTCACCTGTACGATACATGGCTGCTCCCCGCATGCGCCCCCGCTTTGAGGCCGTGGTTCCGCGCGCGCCGAGTAATCTCTTGGCCGAGATACACCGTCGCCTGTCTGCCCCGGATTGTCCGTACAGCGGAACCATTGCGGGGCATCATGCCCTGTTGCACATGCGCCGGGAGTTGCAGCATACGTGGTCGCCCTATCTTGATCTTGCTGTGGAGCAACATGCGCGTGGTGCCTTGCTTCGCGGTCGATTCGGCCCCCACCCCAGCCTGTGGACATTTTTTGTAGCGCTGTATGCCATCTGCGCGTTTGTTGGGCTGGCAGCTGCCATTATGGGGTTTGCCCAGTGGAGCTTATCCTTCCCTCCAACGGCACTTTGGGGGATCCCAGTCACCGTGGCGCTGGCCCTTGTCGTCTATGCCGTTGCCCTGATTGGGCAAGGGCTGGCGCAGGAGCAGATGCACCTGCTGCGGGCCTTTCTGAATGAGTTGGCAACAGCATAGCTTCGCTCTTTAAGAGGCTGTTGAGATTTGTGATCTCGGGCTGCGCAAGCGCCCTCGCTCGCTCCAAACTGAAATCCTCAATAGCCTCCGAGGCCCCCTCTTTTTGATCTGCTCCGCTTCTTGACGTACCTTTTTGCCTGCACAAGGCGTTGCGCCAACCTCCTCGGCATCTCCCCCCATCTGGCCGCTCTTTTTTCTTTAGTCGGTGCTATTCCAACACAAGAACACGCTATGCCAACCTTACCCCGAGGGGTGTTGACCGTCTTTCCCGTACAGTACCCACCTATAGCCTGGGCCGCCGGGCTCGGCGTGCTGGAAACCAATGGGCGAACCCGCCCCGAAGGCAGCACACGCGGCCATGAAAGCCGGGCCATCGGGTTTGGCCCCCAGAGCTTCGGGCAAGACCGTCCCGGCAGTCATGCGCACCGCGCCACGGACATTTTTGCGGGGTTTGGATGTGAAGTACGCGCCAGTTGCGACGGCCACGTGGTGAAGCAGTTTTACGCGACGGACGGGGCGGTGCCGGGCAGCGGGTTTATGCCCCGATCAGCGAGTAACCGGATCACGTCGGGCAACTACGTGATGATCCGCGACGCGCGCGGGTACCATCACCTGTATGGCCATATGTTTCGCCGCCCGTCAGTGCAGCCGGGACAATTTGTGCGTGCCGGGACCCTGATCGGCACCGTGGGCGCGACCGGCTTGCCGCCGGGGCGGGTGCAACACCTGCACTATCAGGTCACACGGCGGACGGACGAAGGGCGGGCCATCCGAGGCGAATACTACAACGCCTACGACGAACTGCGGCGTCTCGCCGAGGTGCTCGGCTGCACGGTCTCTCCGGGGGGCTATGTACAGCTTCGGTTATAAATCCTGTTCTGAAGCGAAGCGTCATTCGCCATACCATTCCACACGCAAATCGAGGTTGCGCTGCACCAGCTTGTCGCCCCGGTCTTTTAAAACCGGAATGGCTTCGGCCACCAGGTTCTCGTTGAGGGCAAGGTAATACAGGTCCTGCTGGCTGCCCTCGCGGGCGATAATGAGTTGCAGGTCGGCGGGCAGGTTGGGGTTGTAGGTGAAGCTAGTCCACCCGGCGGCCTCGTCTTCAAACAGTTCGCGCAGCGCATCCAGCGGAAACGACGGGTTGGACGCCAGGGCTCCGTTGATAAAGTGATACCGGCTGCGGCGCAGCGACACCAACAGCGCAGGTGGTGCCGATGGGTTGGACGCCACGCCCGAAACCACTTCCTCGTGTTCATGGCGCGCCAGTTGTTCGAGCCGTTCTACGGGCGTGCCCGGATTCGCGCCCACCAGATGCAGCACCGCCACAGCGTCGATCTCCGCCAGTTGGTCTACTTCGGCCTCGGTGAGCGCCTCCCGTTCGGTCAGCTTATCGATGATGGCGGAGGCAATTCCTTCCGCCTGCAAAATCTCTTCGGCGTGGGATTCATACAGCGGGGGCTCGTTGCATCCAAGGAGCAAAACGAGAACGAGCAGCAAGCCTGGTGATAGCCCCTTTTTTCGCATCGGTGACCGGGATGAGCATGAACGATTCTGCTTACCGCATCGACTCCGGACGCTCGGCATACGTGTAGCGATGCGCCAGCGGCTCCAACCGGGCGCCGTCGGCATTGGCCACGGCAAAACGATCGTGATTGTCCGCCTTCCCTTCTTCCGATGGTTCATACAGCGATGCTCCCCCGAAGGCACCGTCTTTGCTCAAGGCATAGAACGAAAGACCAAAAAGCGGGCGACCGTTGGAATCCAGCAACCGATCCTCGGTCATTTCGACTACCCGTGCCAGCGTTTGCAGGCACGCTTCCTGCGGGCTGTGCCCCATCCGCATAAACTCGACGGTAAGGAAGGCCCCACATACTTTGATGTTGGCTTCGCCGCGCCCGGTGGAACCCGCCGCGCCCACGCTGTTGTCGCAGTATTGCCCGGCCCCAATGATGGGGCTGTCGCCCACGCGCCCCGGCACCTTCCACGACAACCCACTCGTGGTGGTCACTGACCCCAAATTACCCGAGCTATCCAGCGCACACATATTAATGGTGCCGTGGGTCCAGTTGATCTTCACATCGTCGTCGTGGCCCAACCATGAGTCGGTGGGGTTGAGGCGGGCCTTCCAGCGCAACCAATCCTGACGGCTTTCCTCGGTCAGCAGATTCTGCTCCTCAAAGCCCATCGCCAGGGCAAACTGCTTCGCGCCTTCGCCTACCAGCATGATATGGTCGGTATAATCCATAACCGCTTTCGCCACCAGCGACGGCGTGGCGATGCCCTCAAGCGCACCCACCGCCCCCGCTCGCCGCGTCGCGCCGTGCATGCAGGAGGCATCGAGTTGAACCACTCCGTGTTCGTTCGGGAGTCCGCCCAGCCCCACGCTTTGGTCCGCCGGGTCGAGTTCCTGAATGTTCACCCCGGCGATGGCCGCATCGAGCGGATCGGCTTCTTCCTCGACCATCAGCGCATACGCCCGCGCAACGCCACGCAGTCCATTAGCAGAGGCAACCACACAGGGACCGCCCGCTGGTTGCGATTCCGATGGGGATATCCAGGGAGAGCCCGCCGTGGCCGTGGCGGCTGCCGTGGACAGTTTGATAAACCGACGACGGGAAACCCTCATCCTTCACCTCGTTGCATTTGATTGGGATTTTAGCATTTCGCGGGGGACGGGCACCAAAGTAGGGCCATCAAACACCTGCCGCAACTTATCCCTCCTCTTTTTCACTTGGACGCGAAGTGGGTGCGTCACCCTCTAGCCATTGCAACAGCGCGGGCAAAAACAGCAGCGCCGCCAGCAACGTGGTGGCAATACCCACCACCGCCAGTAGCCCCATGCTTTCGAGGCCGGGATGAAAACTGAGCAGCAGGCCGCCGAAGCCAAGCATGGTGGTGAGCGCGCCCATCGTGACATGTTCGCCCGTAGACCGCAGTACCCGCCAGATAGAGCCGGGGCCTTCTTCGCGGTAGCGGTGCACCAGATGTGCCCCGGCGTCGTTGCCAATCCCTAAGATGGCGGGCAAGACCACGAGGTTGTAGAAGTTGAGTTTGAAGTCTCCAAGCTCCATCGCCAGCAACATCCACAGCACCCCTACCACCAGCGGCAACACCGCCAGCGCCGCCCAGCGCACCGATCCAAAGTTGAGCCCCATCAACAGCATCACCATGATAAACGTGGCGATAATCATCCACGGGGCTTCCCGCTGTAAGAGCCGGATCATGTCGGCTCCGATGAGCGACGTGGAACCTGCGTGATACACCGTCCCGTCCGCCGTGGTGACGGTGCCCACTTCTTCGGAAAAGGCGATGGAGTTGCGCACGTCGGACAGCGTACGGTCGGGATCAGGGTAGATGATGATGAAGCTACCGATCTCGCCGTCTTTCGACGTGAAGCGGCGCTTGAGGTAATCGGGCACCTCGGCTTGGTCGATGGCAGCGCTGGTTTGTGCCGCGCGGCGCAGCTTGTCGAGTTCTTCGGATTCCTCGGCTTCGAGAAACGGATCCGCCAGAATGGCCCGGATGTCGGCGATGCGGTCCAGCTTCTGCTGCTGGCCTTCAGGGGTGGTGGGGAAGCGGTCTTGCAAACTCTCCACATATTCGATCATCTGCGTGGAGTCGGGCTCGGCTTCCATCGTGGCCCGCAGCGCATCCACCACCGCAGGCACTTCATCGGGCGTATCCAGCACGATGTAGGCCGGGTTGCGGCGGTTCTGGGTGTTAAAGACCTGTTGCACGACCGCGTTACGGGCATCCCAGGCGGGATAGTCGGGCTCCAGCTTGCCAAACTCGTACTCAAAACGAATGCGGGGGACAAAAACGAGCGCGGCCACCACCAACGCTAAGCTCGCCGCCACCAACCCGCGTGCCAGCGGGAAACGGCGCGGGGATTTCTGCTGCACCTCGGCCGACTCGCCCGCTTCGAAGTTGAGCAGCCGTCCCCGCTCGAACACGGCCAGCAGCGCAGGCATCACCACAATCATTGCGATGAGGGCAAACAGGATGCCGTTGCCTGCGATAAAACCAAACTCGCTAAAGCCTTTAAAATCGGCGAACATCAGCACGTACAGCGCCGCCGCCGTCGTGAGCGCCCCCACGGTGATGGCCTGCCCCGTGCTGGCAAACGTCTCCTCGGCTGCATCAATGATGGAGCGGCCCCGGGCGCGTTCTTCGGTGTAGCGGGCATAAAAGTGGATGCCGTAGTCGATGCCGAGCCCAAACAGCACCAGCCCGAGCGTGGCCGTCATCAGGTTCAGGTCTTCGTAGGCCAGATACGCCACCCCAAACGTCCACGCCAAGCTCATCAAAAGCGGTAGCCCGATGACGAGGGCAAGCAGTGGCGTGCGCAGCAGTTGCGTCAGCACCACGCGCCCGGTCAGACCGCCACCGGCCCGCGCCCGCACGGCTTTGTAGAAGAAGTACAGCACCACAAACAGTAGCACCGCACCTACCCCCGCCCCAAACGAGTCGAGCACGTCGTTCTGGATGGCCCGGATCTCGGTGAGTTGCCGGTACAGCCGCCCTGACAGCGTGATCTGCATGTCGGCGTGGTAGCCTGCGGGGTTCAGCGCGGCAGTGGTGGTTTCCAGCCTTGCGTACAGGTCTTCGATAAAACCCAGATTGGTCTGCGAGCCCGTGGGAAAAAACTGCACCACCAGCACGGTGCTGTCTGGCGAGACCATGTATTCACTGCCAACGATGTCGTTGTACGAAGCCAACAACCCTTCTCCGGCATCTTCCTCTTCTTCTTCCTCGTCATCCAGGTCGAAGAAAAATGGGTTGGCCTCTAGCTTGGCATCCTCGATGCGCGTGTTGAGGTAGGTTTCGAGGCTGTCGAGTTCGGCCCACGTGGCGAAATACAGGGCGTTGTCTTTTAAAAACTCGGTCTCGCGGGTGTATTCGTAGCGTGAGAAATACGGTTCGTCCGCCGCGCCATTTTGCATCGCCATCGCTTGCGGAATCAGCGCCTCGGCAAAGGCTTTGTTGGCGGCAAACGACGGACTCTGGATGGCAACATCGACGGTGGTGGCGCTGCCGACGGTGGCACGGAGCTTTTCGAGCGCCTGCACGCTGGGGTATTCTTGCGGGATCAGGTTGGCAAAGTCCGTATCGATGCGCAGGTTCAGGGCCAGCGAAAACCCGCCTGCCGAAAGCAGCAGCGCGATAACCAGTACCCAACCCGCCCGCCGAACGACGGCGCGGATAAACGGGCGCAGTGCTTGAAAAAGTCGATGCATAAAGACGTTGGCTTGTCGGAGAGGGGTGCTTCAACGGCAGCGCCGGGCTCAGGCTCCGGGGATTATTGGTCGGCAGGTCGCCGGTCAGGAGAGAGTACACGTTTGCCTAGAAGAGACCTGTGACCTGCAGACCGGAAAGACCCACCTCAATTCAAAATCGGCCAGTAGACGCCAAATAGAAAGCGCCCAGCGGGCAACGGGTAGGTCGGAACAAGCAGGTTACCCACAACGAGTTGGGTGCCGCTCAGCATGTTTTCGTAGGCAAGGAAAAGCGTAGCGGTACGAACACCGCCTTCCACCACCAGATCGAGCGTGCCCGATGCTTCGACGGGGCGCGCATCGGCAGCGGGCAGGACGAGCAAGCCCGTCGGCGCGTGCAGCGTACGGCTGAGGAAGCCCATCCAGTACCGGGCCCGCAGCGATACGTCGAGGTCGAGGTCGCCAGTAAACAGCAGATACCGCGCCCCCACCCGTGCGTTGAGCCAGAGGTCGGGCAGACTCCCGGCAAGGCGGTTGTGCTCCGGCGATGCGGTTGGGTTTTGCAGTTGCTGCACCGTGGGCTGCGCCGTGGCATAGAACCCCCGTGCTGCTGTCCGCCGCCAGCCTACATCCACCCCTGCCCCAACGCGCTCAACCGCCGTGCTGCTCACCTGCGCCTCCACCACGTCTTCCTCGTCAGCGAGGTAAAGATCAAGCGCCTGTGTCGTCCGGTGGGCAAAACCAAACAGCGTGATATCAAACGGCCCTGCGGCCATGGTCACACCTGCTCGGCCAAACATAACACGCGGCAAGGCGGCTGTAGCCAGCGGTTGCAGAAAACGCCCATAGCCATACACATCTGTCCACGCGACGGGCTGCGCCGTGTGCTGCCCCTCGGCAAAAAGATGCAACGGCCCGGCCTGCCACGCACCCTGCACCGCACCGCTCACAAATGTCTCGTCGCCTGCGTTGAGCGAGGCATGGGCATCCAGCAAAAAACCGCCTAGCTGTACGGAGTCGCGCACGGTGGCGAAAAAGCGGGTGCGGGAGAGACCGATGGAGTCGGGTAGTGCATCGCTGGCAATCAAGCCGTCGTGCCATCCTTCCACCGTCAGGCGCAGGTGTTGGTTGCCCACCATGAGGGGCTGCTGTAACCGCCCGCCGAAGCGATGCACCCGCGTCGCCAGCGTGTCGAAGCCTGGATTGCGGTACCGCCCAACCTGCGACGTCCAGTACGCCGAGGCAACCAGGGGTGGTTGCTCGGAAAACATCGTCCGCCACAGCGTCGCCGAGAGGTCGTTGCGGATTGTCTGCCGCTCGGCACCGGGGTTCTGTACGTTGGGCGAGAAGCGGTTGTAGATCGTCTCAAACAAGGTACCATCGGGAATCACGCCGCCCTGTGCGCCCAAATGCCGCCGCGTGTGCAGGTTGCGAATCTCCATCGACCAGCCCGGCTGGGTGTAGCGCAGCCGCCCCGTCAGTTGACGCATCCGGCGCAGGCGGCTGCCCGGATATTCGTTGTCGGCAGCTTGTCCGCTATACCCAAACAAGACAGAAAGCACCCCGGGCCTCCCGAACAGAGCCCGCGTGCGCTGCTGTTGGTGCATCGCCGCGATGCTTTGCCACCCGTCGCGGCTGGCCCGGTAGCGCAGTTCTGTCAGCGGGCGTGGCTCATCGAACGCCCGCACCGTGGCTGCTACCCCGAGCGGTGCGCCGAGGAGTGCCGGTTGCAGATGCAGCGGCTCCAGCAGCGCCATCGGCAGCAGATCGTAGCGCGGACGGCCCGTCACCAGATCCTCGAACGGGCGTCCATCCAGCGTCAGCGCGAGGCGCTGCGAATCGAGACCGTAGGGGCTCCATCCATCGGGCCATCCCACCGCACCAAAGTCATAGAGAAAACTTCCGGGCACGCCTGCCAGCAGATCCGTCGCGCCCACTTCGGCCACATCGGCGAGGGGCTTGTTGCCAAGACGGGTTCCTTCGCTGGTTGCGGGAAATCCCAGCGGCGGCCCCAAAACTCGGCGGGTGGTGTCGGGCATGGCGCGGCCTGTGTCCGGGAGAACCACCACGGTAGAATCCGAGACCAGCGTTGCGGTGGAATCAGGCGTTTGGGCAACCGCTGGGAGTACAAAAAACAAAAGCACCGCCTGCCAGAGCAGCATCTGCTTGCCGAGGGGCGGCGGGGTTGTCATGCCTGTTTCTGGCTTAGGTCCAAGGCGGCAGCGAATCGAGGCGGCTTATTCGTCTGGAAACAGCCCGAACAGACGGCTTTCGATGCGGGAAATAATTTCGCTGCGGTCGGTGTCGCTGTTAACAAAGTCGAGTTCGTCCACGTCCACAATCAGCTTCGGGCCAATGTCGTAGCGGTCGATCCAGTCTTCGTAGTGTCCATTGAGGCGTTCCAGGTAATCGATACGGATGGTCGATTCGTAGTCGCGCCCGCGCTGCTGGATGTGCCCGACCAGCGTGGGCACCTTCGCCCGCAGGTAAATGAGCAGGTGCGGCGGGCGAAGGTACGAGGTCATGATCGAAAACAGGTCGCAGTAGTTTTCGTAGTCCCGCGACGTCATCAGCGCCATCTCGTGCAGGTTGCGCGCAAAAATCTCAGCGTCCTCGTAAATCGAGCGGTCTTGCACGACCGAATACGGCAACTCCTCGATCTCGCGCTGGTGCTTAAACCGGCTCGACAGGAAAAACACCTGGAGGTTAAACGACCACCGGCGCATATCTCCATAAAAATCAGAGAGATAGGGATTGTCGTCTACGCGCTCGTAGAAGGCTTTCCACTTAAAATAGTCGCTAAGCACCTTTGTCAGCGAACTTTTTCCGGCTCCAATGTTTCCGGCAATGGCAACATACTTCTTGTTGGACGACAGATCGGGCGTGGTGGGCATACGAGCAAAACAAACGGTGAACACAAGCCCGCGCAAGATAGGGGCTACATCACAAAGGCCACATGGCAATTCTGCGAAAAAGTTAAGCCGAAACGTCTGGGATGCGATATTATGGACAGCTATCATCTCCCTCGGTGCTTCGCGTGACGCCATGACACGCTTTCCCTTCCATATGGTCTTGTTGGTGCTCGTCTTTGCAGCCTGCGACACAGGCGCGGGGCTTCCGGAAGAGACGACCGAAGAAGCCACCCTCGGCGCGGTGCTCATCGAGCGGGCGGTGCAGGGCAGCCTGCGGGCTACCACCTTGCGTCTGAACAACTACGGCACGGAAGACGAAGAACAACGCGAAAGCTGGCTGCGCTCCAACGACGCCGTCCTTCAGTTTGGCGAGACCGAGATCCGGTTCTCGCTGCCCGAAGTGCGCGAAAAACAAGGGCCGTTCGCATTTTTGTATTACGTGCAGGACCTCAACGCCCGCCCCGACGCCATCACCGTCACCTCGCAATCCGATTCCAGCGGCCTGCGCTTCCTGGTCGAAATCCCTTTTGAAGAGGATGGGGCCGAGTTTAAGGGGCATTGTGTGAGCAGTGGTTGGGTGGGCAGCAACTGCCTCACCGGGCGCGACCGCGCCGCGCCGGATGTGCAATGGGACGCGGTGCACCTCACGTTGGTGCTGGAGCCGGTGGTCTTTGAGCAGGGCCTCAGCATGGCGGTGACGTCGGTCGCGCTGGGCGGGACGGTGCAGGCCGGCGGCGTATGCAACCTCGGCCTCGGCGGCGTCCGATTTGATGTCTGCCACCTCTTGACCGATTATAAAGACGTGCTCCAACCCACCATCGAAAATCTGGTCTACGAAGAACTGCACCGCGAAGCCATTCAGCGAATGGTGGCCCACGAAGTGCGCCCTTTGCTCAACGCCCTGCATATCGGCGACGTGGTGGCGCTTCGCACGGAAGGTGACGTGCTTTTCCTTACGCACCGCCCACCCGTAGTGTAACTCCAACCCTCACGCGTCATGCGGCCTTATCTCATTTTCTTTTCCATCGTGGTCTTGGCTCTGGCGGGATTCTTTATTGTCGCCCCGCCCATTGCCGATGGCCAGTTCAACCCCGTTTCCAAAAACATCGAGTTTCGCCCTGCGCCATATGCTCAGCAAGTCCACAACCATCTCTTTGTGGCCGACATGCACTCGGACTTCCTGTTGTGGCAACGCGACCTCAACAAACGCCACGAACGCGGCCACGTCGACCTGCCCCGCCTTCAGGAAGGCAACGTGGCCTTGCAGGTGTTCTCGGTCGTGACCAAGTCGCCGTGGGGCCAGAACTATGTGGAGAACGCCAGCAATTCCGACCGGATCACGCTCCTCGCCATCGCCCAGCGCTGGCCCGTCGAGTCGTGGATCAGCCTGATGGACCGCGCGCTGTATCAGGCCAACCGCCTCTACAAGGCCAAAGACGCCTCGCGGGGCAAGCTGCACATCATCCAGAACAAACGCGACCTTGACCGCTTCATCGAGCGCCGTGCGGACGACCGAGAACTAGTGGCTGGCGTCCTCGCCATCGAGGGGCTCCATGCCTTGGAAGGCGACATCGACAACGTGGATGTGCTGTATGCGGCAGGCTACCGCATGATGGCCCCCGTGCATCTGTTCGACAACGAGTTGGGTGGCTCGGCTGCGGGGCTGGAAAAGGGGGGCCTCACGGACTTCGGGCGGCAGGTGATTCGTCGTATGGAACAGCGCCGCATCCTGATCGACCTTGCCCACGCTTCGCCCGACCTCATCGACGACATTTTGCTGGCGGCGCACACACCGTTGGTGGTGTCGCACACGGGCGTGCAGGGCACCTGCCCCGGCCCGCGCAACCTCAGCGACGACCATGTGCGCGGCGTCGCGGCATCGGGCGGCCTGATTGGCATTGGCTTCTGGGAAGGCGCGGTCTGCGACACCGGCCTCGACGGCATTGTGGCGGCGATGCGGTACGTCAAACGGCTCGTCGGCGTGCAATACATCGCCCTTGGCTCCGACTTCGACGGCTCGGTGCGGACGCCGTTCGACGCAGCGGGCCTGCCGCAACTGACTGATGCCCTGCTCGCTGCTGGTTTCTCGGAGTATGAGGTAGGGCAAATCATGGGCGGCAACCTGCGGCGGGTGCTGCGGGCCTCCTTACCGGATTGATGTCATGGACACCGTCAACCTCGCTGAAAAACTCGCCCTCGTCAATGCGCCGTGGCAACCGCACATCGTCGGCGCACTGAACGGGCAGCACGTTAAGCTGGCGAAGCTGGAAGGCACGTTTGTGTGGCACCACCACGCGCAGGAAGACGAGTTGTTTCTCGTGCTTAGCGGGCACCTCGACATGGAGTTTCGCGACCGCACCGTGCCCGTTGCCGCCGGCGAGTTTATCATCGTGCCACGCGGCGTGGAGCACCGCCCCGTTGCCGCTCCCGGCACCGAAGTTTTGCTGTTCGAGCCCATCGGCACCCTGAACACCGGCAACGTGGAAAACGAGCGCACCGTCCGCAATCTGGAAACCTTGTAAGGGCGGAATGACATAGGGTCGTCACTGCATGGCGCGACCTTGCCTGCCTTTTCCCGTTCACCCACGCAGGCAACCCATGCAGTCGTTACACGGAAAAGTCGCCCTTGTCACCGGAGCCAGCCGGGGTGCCGGACGCGGCATCGCACTGGCACTCGGTGCCGCGGGCGCAACGGTGTATGTCACCGGGCGTAGCGTCGACGCCGATACGGCTACCGAGGGGCTTCCCGGCACCATCCACGGCACTGCCGCTGCCGTCACCGAACGCGGCGGCACGGGCATCGCGGTCGCGTGTGACCACACCGATCTTAACCAGATCGACGCCCTTTTTAAACGCATCACGGAAGACCAAAACCGCCTCGATGTGCTGGTCAACAACGTGTGGGGCGGCTATGAGGATTACGATGGCGGGGCCTTCAGTGCCCCGTTCTGGGAACAGCCGCTTGATGCGCGCTGGCGGGGCATGTTCGAAGCGGGCGTCCGGGCACATCTCCGCGCGAGCCAGTTAGCCACTCCGCTGATGATCGCGCAGCAGGCCGGGCTTATCGTCAACACGACAGCGTGGGACCACAACAAATACCTCGGCAACGCACTCTACGATGTCGCTAAAGCCACGGTCAACCGCATGGCCTTTGCGATGGCGCAAGACCTCAAGCCGCATGGCGTAGCCGTCCTTGCCGTGGCACCGGGTTTTATGCGCACCGAGCGCGTGATGGCGGTCTTCGAAGCGCACCCCGAAATGGCAGAAGCCGAGGGGGCTATCTTGCCCAACGAATCACCCGAATACGTGGGCCGGGGCATCGTGGCGCTAGCCTCCGACCCGGCGATTATGGAGCGCACCGGCCATACCTACCGCGTGGGTGAGTTGGCAGCGATCTATGGATTTAGCGATACGGATGGAAGCCAACCCCCGCCGTTTACGTTGCCTGAGACGCCTTAACCGTTGATGCCCACCTGGCCTGCCGTTGTCTCTCCCCCTCTTTACGAAGTAAGGAGGGGGCCAGGGGGAGGATTCACTTGGCAGCGCTAAAGTAATCCGTTTTCGGAGGATTCGACCTCCCCTCGATCCCCTCCTGCCTCCCAGGAGGGGAAGAAAAAACGGCGAGCAACACAGCAGGACTTGCGCAGAAAATAATCCCCTTGAGGGGCTGTCGCGCAGCGACTGGGGGGAGTACAAGCGTCTTACACCCTCCGACCCTTCGGGCCACGCCCCTCCCTCAAGGGACGCGTTTGCGTAAGTCCTGACAGCTTAAACGCGCGCCGCTTCGGGCGTTAGCAAGGCGTACAGCACCGGCACCACCACCAGCGTAAGCAGCGTCGAGCCGACGAGCCCACCGATGATCACTACCCCCAGCGGACTCCACAGCGACGAACCGGTGAGTGTCAGCGGCAGAAGGCCGCCAATCGTCGTCAGCGTCGTGAGGATGATCGGGATAAAGCGGGTTTCGCCCGCCTGTTGCACGGCGTCGCGGACGCTCTGCCCGGCGGTGCGGAGGTGATTGGCGTAATCGACGAGGATGATGGAGTTGTTGACCACAATCCCAACGAGGCTCGTCAGGCCGATAAAGGCCGTGAAGCTAAACGTGTAGCCCGTGAACAACAGCCCTAGCACCGCGCCCACCAGCGCCAGCGGGATCGCGACGAAGATGATAACCGACTGCCGAAACGAGCGAAACTGAAGCACCAGCACACTCAAGATGCCGAAAATCGCGATCACCAGCGCCTGCCCGAGGCTGCCGAAGCTTTCTTCCTGCGCCTCCAGCTTGCCACCCACAAAATAGCGGTAGCCCGACGGCCACGCATAGGCTTCCAACTGCGCCAGCACATCCGCCGTCACGTCGAACTCGGAGTAGCCGGGCGCAACATCAGAGGTAACAGTGGCGGCGCGCTCCAGCCCAAAGTGGTCGATGCGGGGCAGCACGCGCTCCAGTTCCACCGTGGCGACCTGCCGCAGCGGGATCGGTGTGCCACGCATCGACGCCACCTCGATGCGGTCGAAGTCGGTCATCGTCGGGCGGTCGGTCAGCGGGAGGCGCACCACGATGTTGAGGTCTTCGCCTTCGGAGTCGCGGTAGGTTGCCACGGGCAGCCCCGCCATACCGGCTCGCACGGTGCGGTCGATATCCACCAGCGGCACGCCCAGCAGCCCCGCTTTCTCGCGGTTGATGTTGACGCGCAGGTCGGTCTTGGGCATCCGAATGGGGTTGTCCACATTGAGCGTCCCCTCCGTGGTCTGGATCATGTGCTCTACTTCGCTCGAAAGCTCCGCCAGCACGTCGAGGTTTGGGCCGATGACTTTAATGGCGATGGGCGCTTCGACAGGCGGACCGTTTTCAAACTCAATGAACGAGAACTCGGCACCGGGATACTGATCAAGGGCTGCTTGTAGTTCAGGAATAGCCGTTTCGGCGTCGGCGTAGCGGTTCAGTTCTACCATCACCTGCCCCACCGTGCTCTGTTCGCGGCGCGGGATGATGTTATAGTAAATGCGCGGGTTGTCGCGGCCCACGTTCGAGGCGAAGTGCCGCACGTCGTCACGCCCGTGCAACAGCGACTCGACGTAGCGCACGGCTTCGTCGGTCCGGTCGAGGCTGGATCCACCGGGCGTCTCCACGTTGATCAAAAACTGGGGCTTTTCGGCTTTGGGAAACAGCGACACGCCCACCAGCGGAAACAAGGCGAGGCTACCGAGAAAGACGGCTCCGGCCGTTGCCAGCACCACCCACGGACGCCGCAGCGCAAACGCCATCGTGGCGCGGTACGGCCCCACCACCAGCCGCCCCAGCCACCGCTGCAAAATCGGCACGCGGGCCGATGGCGCTGCTTCTTTTTCCGATCCTCGTTTCTCCAAAAACCGACTCGCCAGCATCGGCGTGAGCGTCAGCGAGACGAGCAGCGAGGCAGCGAGGGCATAAATCACGGTCACGGGCAGGCTGCGGATAAAGTCGCCGCTGCCGCTCTGCACCAGCACCATCGGCAAAAACGCCAGCACGCTGGTCACCGTTGCCGACACCACCGGCCAGCCCACTTCCGCCGTCCCTTTGATGGCCGCTTCGATGAGCGAAAGCCCCTGCTTGCGGTAGCGCGTCACGTTTTCGGTGACCACAATGGCGTTGTCGACCAGCAGCCCCAGCGCAATTACGAGCCCGACGATAGAGATCTGCTGCAGGCCGTAATCCGACAAATCGACCCAGTTGATGGCGATGAGAATAGACGTGGGAATCGCGAGCATCACGATGACAGCGGCACGCACGCCGAGGGCAAACAGCACCACGAGGCCCACCAGCACGATGCCTTGCAGCAGGTTACCAAAAAACCCGTTCACGCGGCGGTCCACGCTTTCGGCTTGATCAAAGGCCGTCACCAGCCGCACGTCTTCGGGCAGCGCCGTCTCGAACGCCGCCAACCCCGGCTGCATCGCCTCGGTGATGTCGAAGATGTTGGTACCTGTGCGCTGCGCCACCGTCACAAAAACGGCGCGTTCGCCGTCCAGCCGCGCCCGGTGCGTCTCATCGGCATAATCGAGCGCCACATCGGCCACGTCTTGCAGATACACCAATCGGTCCGCACGGGCCGCCACAATGGTGCGCCCGATGTCGTCCACGGAGCCGTAGTCGCCGCTCGTCTGGATGTTAAACCGCCGGTCGCCGAGGTCCACGTTGCCGCCGGGGATGTTCTGGGCGTTGGCCTGAATCGCCCCGATGACCTGCGTGAGCGGAATGTTCAGTTTGCCCAGTTGTTCGAGGTCCACGCCCACCCGCACCTCCTGATCGGGAAAGGCCCATACGTCGGCGCGTTTTACACCGGGCGAGCGTTCCAGCAGTTTCTCCAGCCGCTCGGCCTCGCGTTGCAGCGTGCGGTAGCTGGCCTCTTCCGAGACCAGCGCCAGTTGCAGAATGTTGGTGTCGGTCGGCGACGTCTCGAAGGTTTCGACCGCCAGCACGTCAGGCGGAAGGACGCTGCGGGCGGTGTTGACGGCCTGCACCACTTCATCGTAGGAGTCGTTGGGATCAGTGCCGGAGAGGAACTCGATGGCTAGCACCGCCACGCCGTCTTCAATCGTAGTTTCGAGCTTTTTGATATCCTGCACTTCGTTGATCTGTGCTTCCAGCGGGTCCACAACGAGGCTTTCGATGTCTTCGGCGGTGGCCCCCGGATAGATCACTACCACGCGGGTGACGGCGATGTCGAACTGGGGGTCTTCCGAACGGGGCATGGTGAAAAAGCTCACCACGCCGAGGAGCGTCAGCAGCACCACCAGCACGATGGTGAACGGGACGTTTTCTATGGCTAAGCGGGGTAATTTCATGGCCGTTCCAGGTGTTGAAAGGCGATAGGTTGAGCGACGGGAGCTATTCGGCGATTCGTACAGGCGTCTCGTCGGTGAGGTACGGCGCGCCGTCAGTCACGACTTCGGCGATGCCGTCCAGCCCTTCAGCAACGACCACTTCGGTGTCGAGCAGGCGGGCGATGCGGACGGGCGTGCGGTGGGCATGGCCGTCGGCCTCGGAGATGGCGTAAACGACACCCTCATAGCCATTTCCCTCCACCAGCGCCTCAATGGGAATGCGGTGGTAGGTGGCCTGACTCGACGGGTACAGGTCGGCGGTGGCGATGAAGCCGGATTTCAACAAGCCATCGGGGTCTTCCACGGCGAGTTCCACCTCAAACGTCCCGCTCGCGGCATCGGCAGCGTCGGCGATTTCGGTGACGGACGCGACGAAAGTGTGGGCTGGGTAGGCGTCAAACACCACCTCGGCGCGGTCGCCGGGGTGGAGTTGCACCACGTCGCGGTCCGACAGCCCCACGCGCAGCACCCAGCCGCTACGAGCGACGCCCATCGTTATAACAGCCTTGCCGGGAGTGACGAGTTCGCTGGTTTCGATCCAGCGCTTGAGGATGCGGCCCGACTCTGGCGCGACGATCTCCGCGTAGCGGCGGTTGAACTGGGCGATGTCGAGTTGGGCCTGGGCAATGTCGACGGCGGTGCGGGCATCCTGCGCCTGCGTCCGCGTGACAACCGAGTCGCGCAGCAGCCGCTCGGCGCGGTCGAGGTCGCGGCTCGCTTTGTCGAAGCCGCTCTGAGCCTGCATCACCTGCGCATCGATCTCGGCGAGGTTAAGGCGAGCGAGGCGCTGGCCTTTTTGCACACGCTGGCCTTCTTCCACCAGCACCTGCTCAACGATGCCACCGATTTTAAACGACAGCGTCATCTCGGCCTTCGAGGCGAGGCGTCCGCTGACCCGCAGTGGCAACGCTTCGGCATCAGCGACGACGGGGGCGGTGCGCACGGGCACGCGAGTATCAGGGGCGGGTTGGTCGGCTTCGGCGTTGCTGCATCCAAGGGCAAGCACGGGCAGAAGGAGCAGCACAGCAACAAGGGAAAGGGTGTATGGGCGAGTTAGCATGGGATCGGGTGTTTGGGCGATGGATGGGGGAAGCCTCACTGCACGGCGACAGCGGCGGTGTTGAGCGGATACAGCGCAGCGGCGTATTCCAACTCTGCGAGGCGGGTGAGTAGGTCGTAGCGGGTGACGGCGAGGTTTAGTTCGGCGCGGGTGAGGGTCGTCTGGCCGTCGAGGTAGGTTACCTGATTCGCCATGCCCTCTTCGTAGCGCCGGTGCGTCAGCCGGAAGGCAACTCGGGCGGCGTCGGCGCGCTCGTTGGCCGTTTGTAAGGCGCGGCGTGCTACGTGCACGGCGCCGTAGGCTTCCTGCACCTGCAACTCGATCTGCCGCACCAGTTCAGTCTGCTGCGTGCGCAGCATGTCGGTTTGTAGGCGCGCCTGCTGCACGCGGGCGCGGGTTTGGCCGCCGTTAAACAAATTCCACTGCAGCACCACCGACGCGAGGTAATAGGGCTGGTCTTTGCCAAAGCCGTAGCTGCTGCCTTGCGTGCCCAGATCCAGCGCCAGCGCCACACCGGGACGGTACGCGCTCTGCGCCAGCAGCACCGACCGATCCGAGGCGTTGATGGCGGCATCTACCTGGGCTAGCTCCGCGCGGCGCTGCACGGCCACCGACTGCAATTCGGGCAAGGGATCGTCCGTGCTGAGCGCCGCCAGCATCAGCGCCACCGGTTCGTCGGCCACCGCCACCGCATCCAGCGACGCCTCGGCGGCGATGGGCGTATCCAGCGGGCGGTTCAGCAGGAAGTTGAAATAGGCCCGGGCGAGGTCGCGGTCTTTCTCGGCGGCGGCGTGCTGCTGCTCAATGTCGAAGACCTCCGCACGGGCGCGGAAGACGATGTCCTGCGTGACTTCGTCAGCCGACAACAGCCGTTCGTTGGTGCGCAGGTTTTCCCGGACAAGTGCGTCGGTGGCGGCATAAATGGCGACGGCTTGCTCGGCCTGGAGGTAGCCGTAATACGCCGCCTTCACATCGCGGATGAGGGTGCTTCGATAGGCTTGCACCGCCGCCTCTTGCGAGGTGACCAGATGCTGCTGGATGTGATAGCCATGCCGGATCTGGGGCTGGTAGAGCGGCTGCACAATCCGCAGGCGGGTGTCTTGCTCGCGGGTGCGCAGGAAGCTGATCTGCTCGTTTTGCAGCGTCGGAAACACGGGCTCCTGTCCCTGCGCGGTCAGCAAGTCATTCAGCGTCCCATACGCCGGGTTGAGCAGGTCGCCCAGCGGCAGATCGATGGTACGACCGCCGTCTGCGCGGGTGTAGCGGGCCTCCAGGTCGACGGTCGGAAAAAAGCGCCCGCGTGCTTCCTGCAACAAATGCAGCGAGCGGTTGAGGTCGAGCGTCTGCTGCTGCAACGCGAGGTTGTTCGCCAGCGCTTCGGCGACGTAGGCCTCCAGCGTGGGCGTTTGCGCCCTCGCGAGGCCCGGCACCAACAGCAGGAGCCACAGCAGGCGGTAAATGGGGGGGGATTGACGGCTTTTCATTTGTTGACGCTATTTCAGTTGTTGACAGAGTGTCAATGCGAGGGTAAAAAAAAGAGCGCCCGTCAGGACGTGTTTTGCTGACGGGCCGCTTCGGTCATGATCGACACCCCCATCAGGTCGAGGGCGTAGGTCACAAAAGGGTCGTGGTGTACATCAAAATAGGTGGCGAGCATACTGCCCTTTTTGGCGAGCAGTTGGATGATACCATGGATAAAGCCCCACAGGCTAATGGCCGTTTGCACGGGATCGACATCCTCACGAATCGAGCCATCTTCGATGCCCAGCCGCAACACATCGGCCATGTGATGGATGATGCGGGTGCCTTCACCGAGGCAGCCGGTTTCGTTCGAATCGGCAGCTTCGGGATCCACCTCGCGGCCTTCAAACCGCGCCATCATGTCGAAGTGGAGCGGGTGGGTTTGGGAAAAACGTACGTACGCCTCTCCTATCGCCCGGATTTTTTCGCAGCCGTACTGGTGCTGCGCGGTGACCTGCTCAAACGTCTCGCGGAGCGCCTGAAATCCGCGACGGGTAATGGCGAGCGACAGGTCGTCTTTGTCGTTGAAATACACATACAGCAGCCCCCGGCTCAGGCGTGCTTCCTTCGCGATGTCGCCCATCGTGGCAGCATCTACGCCTTTGCGGGCGAACACGGCCTCGGCGGCGTGGATGATGTCCTGGCGACGTTGCTCTTTTTCTTCCTGGCGACGTTCAGCGGTGAGTGATGAGGAAGCCATTTGACGCTGCGTTATTCGTTGACACTGTGTCAATAAACACGAGACGCTAAACGAAAGGTTTCACGGCCTGCGAAAAAAAGTTGGGGGAGAGCAATCATCGCCCCTAAAAGTGTCGCGGTTTGGCAAGAAGGAAGGTCATTGAATACAACAAGACCTTGTAATACATTGATTTCAATCGCCTTCTGAAAAAAGTCGGGTGCTATTACAAGCCCTTCGTCATGCCACGAGGCCCCTCCTTTGCAAAGAACATCAAAGTTGCACTTGGTGTGGTTGTAGCGGCAGCGCTCGGGTTTGCAACAAACCTCATCAAGCTGGAACACCTTCCTGTCGGTGTACAAGGTTTTGTAGAATCCAGTCCTGTCTTAACGTTCTTTCTACTCCTTGTTTTTGCCGTGCTCCTCACCGTGGCCACACACGTGCTTCCAGACACGAATCGGGGAGAAACGGAAACAACCATTGAATTCACTTCGCCATTACGGACTGACCTTCTCCGTGTGCTAAGAAGCCGTTACGCGCACCGACTTGGAGATTCCCTAGAGCATGAAGTGCGGCTTCAGCTTGGATTAAAGGATTCACCTGGCGTATTGGCGTATGATCCCAACCTGCGCCTCATCGGAAATCAGGAAGACCGCCCGGTGCCACCTAGCACGTCTATCCATCGCCTTTTTGAGGAAGCCGGAGGACGACTACTCATTCTAGGAGCGCCCGGGGCGGGAAAGACGACGATGGCCTTAGAGTTAGCAAAGGTCCTTGTTGAGAAGGCTATAGCAAATGATCAAGAGCCGGTGCCTGTGGTCGTCAACCTCGCATCGTGGGCAGAGCACGCTGGGCCTCTGCGAGCGTGGCTCGTAGAAGCCTTGCAAGAGGATGCAAACGTGAATGTAGATCTGGCGCGAACACTCGCTCAAGGTAACCGACTTTTGCTCTTGTTGGACGGTTTGGACGAAATCGAGGCTTCCAAACGGGCTCCGTGCATTGATGCGATTAATGCGTTTTTGAAAGAGCGGGCAGAGCAAATTGTGGTGACCTGTCGCACGAAAGAGTATCAAGCGTGCGAAAAAAAGCTCGCGCTGGCCAAGGCTATTCAAATTGCCCCCCTTGCACCGAAACAAGTCTTCCGTGCACTCAAGAGGGTGCCGGGTTCGAGTGGACTTCAGAAAATGCTTCGCGAAGATGCTTTACTGGGCGAACTGGCAACAACACCGCTCATGTTAAGCGTCATGCTCTTGACCTATAAGGGAGAAACGGCCGTCAGGGTGCAAGCAGAAACTGTGGAGGTGCGCCGCCAAGCTTTATGGGACGACTATGTCACGCGCATGATCACCCGTCGCCCAACAGCGTACGCACCAAAAAATATCTTGAAGTGGTTGCATTGGCTGGCAAAGAACATGCGCCAAGATGACATGACGCTTTTTGTACCAGATCGTATGCAGCCAACATGGTTAACCCGACAAAATGTATACAAATGGATGATTCCCATTTGCGTTGCATTGATCTATGGGCTGGTCTTTGGGCTGATCATGTCGCTGATCGGCAAGTTTGTCTTTGGACTCGTTAGTGGGCTGGTCTTTGGTTTTATCTATGGGAATGCGAAAGACAGCTCGTCCATTCATTTGGAAGAAGAAGTAATCTGGTCCTGGCGATTCTCGACGGTCCAGTGGAAGAAAAAAATACGCTTCGGGCTTTTCGCCGGTATAGTCACCGGGCTGGTCTTTGGAGTAAGCTGGGGGCTAGGTTCCGGGCTGATCTATGGAAAGATCCTTGGGGTCAGCTTCGGTATTTCTATCGGCCTGCTCTATGGGTTAATCTTTCCTCTCATAGAGGCAAGCAGGACTACGGCAAAGGTCGATAAAACACGAACCCTCGGCGAACGTCTGAAAGCATCACACCAGAATGGTTGGGTCTATGCACAGATTGTCGGTTGGAGCAGTGCGCTGATCTTTGGGTTGATGGGTTGGACCGTTTTTAATGATATAGGCTTCGTGCTGAGCGCGGGGCTTATGTGGGGCTTGTTCTGGGGGCTAACCAGTGGGCTATCAGAAAAGGGAGGAGGAGAAGCGTTAAAATTTGATGTCCTACGGTGGCTTCTTGTCCGTGAAGGTGCTATACCCTGGCACTATTTCCGTTTCCTTCGCACCGTTTCAGATCTATTGATGCTACATCAGGTCGGCGGCGCTGTACAATTCCGCCATTTGCTCCTCCGGGACTATTTCGCTGATTTGACTCCAGCGCACATTGATGAACTTGCCGTTCGTATACCCCAAGCATCCCGCAACAAACTCTGACTGCGGAAGCAACACCTCTTAGATTAAGCCCTCCTTCCGATAGTCTCCAAAGCGATTGCAGGTTTTACGATCTCCGAAAAAAGGGCCGGGATTCGTGATCCACCCCGTCGTTTTTCGCTTTCTCCTGCTGGTCTTGTCTCTTCAGATTGCGTCTTGTGATCACCCGCGACTTCCTCATGCGCCAGATTTACCAGATGGCGCAGGCATTGGCAAAGATCCTGTTCAGAGAACGGGCCTCGCCGACGTAAGCCCGCTGCTCATGTTTAAGCTTTGATATTTCTTTACCCTGAGTCGGCATTTTCCCCACACACAAACCGCGTATTACATGTCACCGATTATCAGGCAACACAGCGTTCTTTCAGATGGCAGCTTCTCATCAAAAAAGAGGCAACGCTATGAACGCGCAAGACCTAAGGCTTCCGCCGGTACCCCACCTCCTTTTTCCCCGTGACGAAGCCGTTTTGAATGGGGCCGACGTGACCTTTTCGTGGGAATCACTCCCGGATGTAGAAACCTACCGCCTCGAAGTGGCCCGCGATCCGGGCTTCGAAACCTGTCTGTTTTACCAAACCCTTATGGATGGAACGTCGGTTCGGGTGATCGACACGTTCCCGACTGATGGTACCACGCTGTACTGGCGCGTCATCGTCGAAAAGGGAGCCGGACGCTGGGGTGAGGACACCATCGAAAGCTTCCTCGCCGGAGCCGCAGCAGATGTCGGTCAGCACGCCCTGCGCCCCAACCACTACGAACGACTGGGACCACTCGCCGAGCTTATGACCGGTGGCGCCGATGATGTCATGTATCTTCATAGCCATGACCCACATCCCCCCGAACACCTCCTCGGCGAAGGCATCACGAATCCAGAAACGTTTTACACCGCCGAAGATGAAGTGGGTGTCGCTCACGAAAGGGTCGAGTTTCGGCAGGTATTAAAAGTCGTCTTCAGCATCGTCGGTGCGCTGGCCCTTGCAATCGCGGTCGTCTTTGTACGGTTTCAGGTACGCCTGCACGACGAGCAGTTGCAAAAGGTAGATGCGGCCAACTATGTGGAACTGCGTGAGGTGGAAGCAGCTGCCGCTGCTAAACTCAACCATTACGCTGTCCTCGATGCCGAACAACAGATCTACCAGATTCCCATTGAACGTGCCATGGAGCTCGTTGTCAAAGACGCGCATGCTGCTGATACACCCTCCTTAGAGCACGGACCTGCCCCCTTGCCGATACCAGAGTGAGCGCATCATCACGGCTCGATCTCGCCAGATGGATCTCGATACACCGCGCTTCGTTTCTTCGGCCCCGTGCGTGTTGTATCTCCTAGCAACGACCAGTCTTGTATGATCACCCGCGATTTCCTCATGCGCCAGATTTACCAGATGGCGCAGGCGTTGGCAAAGATCCTGTTCAAGAAACAGACGCAGCAGTACGACGCCGTGCAAGACCTGCTGGAGAAAACGTTTACGGACGTCACTGGCTTCACCCTCGACGAGATCCGCCGCCTGAGCCAGGCTGAACTGCTGGACTTGTGCGACTGGAACGGTGGCATCCACAGCGAAAAAGCCCTTGCCCTCGCCGACTTGCTGATTGAAGACGCCGAGATGCAGGATCATTTGCAGCACGAAGAAGCCGCCTACGCCAGCCGCGAGCGGGCGCTGTGGCTGTACGAAGCCGCATTTGCGTCGGGCGGGACGGTGCCACTGGACATCCACGTTCGCCTCACCAACCTCCGGGCCTTACTCACCGCTTCCTGACATGCACCCCCGCGCCGCCCAGCTTATCGCGCAGCTTGATCTGCAACCGCATCCCGAAGGCGGCTACTACCGCGAAGAGTATCGCTCAGAAAACACCGTGCAGCCTGCCGACGAGCGTCCCGAGCGGTCGGCACTCACCACCATCTATTTCCTCCTCACCGAAGGCACCTACAGTTGCTGGCATCAGCTTCGCTCGGACGAGGTGTGGCATTTCTACGAAGGCGACCCGCTGCACTTGCTCTGCCTCGCCGCCGATTTTGGCAACGCCCGAACGGTAGTACTCGGCCCAGTAGCAAGCGACCAGCAACCCGTCGCCGTCATTCCTGCCACCTGCTGGCAAGCAGCCCATTCCACGGGCGCGTACACACTCGTCGGGTGCAGCATGGGACCCGGCTTTGACTTCGCCGACTTCCGGATGCTGCGGGAGGACAAGCCGTTGGCGGCAACATTTCAGCATCGCTATCCCGACTGGAGCCAGTGGCTCTGACCCCAATCAGTGCCAGAAAATATTATACACACGCTTCGCCATGATGCAATCCACGACAAGCTCCCTGGCAAAGCGACGCATGGCAGCCTTGGCTTTTCGGGCGGTGACATACCGCCCCAGCACCAGCGCGCCGGGGCGTTCATCACTACGATCGCGGATCACAAAAAAGGCATCCTCCGGGTCTTCCTCAATAGACCATGGCAGCGCAGGCAGCGGTTTGTCTACCGGCCATGACGGCGCGGCCGTGAAGGCACAGCGTTCAAAAACCAGCAGGCTGGTGTAGCCCATCGTGAAGCCCGTGGCATTGTACCAAATATCGTATTCCGGGCGGGGCGTGAACAGGTACGACCACTGCCCCCGGTTGCGCGACCAGATGAAATACAGCCCATCGCCTTCGGGATCAAACGGCGTGCGGGGCGCGGGATCGTCGCGGTCGAAGGCGATGTAGGGGAGCATAACCGGCTTTATTTCCCGCCAAACACCGACCAGATGCCACCCGCCACAAACAGCAGGATCCACAGCCAGATCGGGCCACCCTGCACGATGGTCAGCACGCCGCCGATCAGGCACGCACTGGCGAGGATGGCGCTGCGCAAGCCTGCCAGCGGATTCGGGCGTTTGGTGATATTGAGTTGTTCATCCAAGACCTTGGCTCCTCGCGACAGCAGTTGCGGCAATTGCACCAGCAAGTCGGCCATTTCCGGGGCGCTGCGCAGCAGTTCCTGGCTGAGCGCTTGCGGGTTGAAGTTGCGCTGAAACAGCTTGGTGATGTGTTTTTCTGAGACGGTCGTCACGTCCAGCGACGGATCGAGTGTGCGCCCTACGCCTTCGTACGTCACCAGCGCCTTCACCATCAGCGTCATTTCGACCGGGAAGAAGATGCGGTACCGCGCACCGAGCCCGACGGACTCCAGAATGAGCGCAGCAATGGACAGATGCCCCGTGCGGCTGTGCATCACAAAACGCCGCGCCAGGTCGGTAACGGCCCGCCGGAAGCCTTCCGGGTCGCCGCCTTCGGCTACGCGCGCCATCGCCACGAGGTAGCGGGCGGCGCTTTCCACATCGCCGGTGACGAGCGCGTAGAAATAGTATAACATCCGCCGCTGCGTTTTCCGCTCGAAGCGTCCCACCATGCCCAGGTCGATGAAGCCCAGCTTGACGGGCGTCTCCGGCGTGGGACCGGGAAGAATCATCAGGTTGCCCGCGTGCAGGTCGGCGTGGAAAAAGCCATCCTGATAAAGCATCTGGATAATGGCCTTCGCGCCGAGGTCGATGACACGGTGGCGGTTCTCCGGCGTGAGTTCCTGCATCCGCTCGGCGCTCGGCTTAAAGCCGTCGAAAAACTCCATCGTGAGGACGTTTTCCGAACTGAGGTCGCGGTGGATCTTCGGGAAAACAATGCCCGGCTCGGCGTCGAAGTTGACGTTGAAGATCTCGGCGTGGTCGGCCTCGTAGGTGTAATCGACCTCGCGGATGGTGTAGCTGGCGAACTCGTCGGCGACCTGCTTGGGCTGGTAACGCGGGATGATCCATTCGAGCAGCCGCGCGAAGAAGTCGAGCAGCGTCAGGTCGGAGACAATGACGTCGCGGATGCCGGGTTTGATGACCTTCACGACCACCTTTTCGCCATCGGGCAGCGTGGCGAGGTGCGCCTGTGCGATGGACGCCGAGCCAAGGGGCTCTTGCTCCACGTCGGCAAAGACCCGCTCCAGCGGGCGCTTCAGGTCACGCTCAATGATGCGCCGCACTTCGGAGAAGGGCACTTCCGGCACACGGTCGAACAGGTTGCGCAACTCCGACGTGACCGAATCCGGAAGCAGGTCTTCGCGGATGGCGAGGATTTGGCCCAGTTTCACAAACGTCGGCCCTAGGATTTCGAGCCGCCGCCGCAGTTGGACGGGAAACGGGAGCCGCCGCAGTTCGCCCTTCACAAACGGCGTCAGGAAAAGCGCCGCGCTCCGCACGCCGAAGGACCGCAGCCCCCGCTTATGTTCGGGCGGCAGCGCCCGCACGTACGCGATGAGCCCACCCATCAACAGCCCCGCCACATGGCGGTACACCGTAAAGAACCGGCGAAACGCGCCTTTATACGGGGCCAGCGGATCGAAGATAAACGGACGGGGCGACTCCGTTTTTTTAACGGCCTCCGTCACGGTGGTTTCTTCGTCCGCCACGGTTTGTGCATCTGCCATGACTTCTTCCACCAGCACAGGCACTGCGCCATCACCCGATGCCTCGGCGGCATCGGCTACTTCTTCCACCTCGGGTGGCGGTGCAGGACGGGTGCGTTCGTCAGGCATGAAGCGTGAAAACAGGCCTTAGGTATTGTTCAAGTGTCATCCCGGACTTGATCCGGGATCTCTCGGTTTGGCAATGCTGCTTCATGGCACCGTTTGATACGCACGACTGCTACAGCGTTTACTGAACCGAGTCTGCCAGGCTGTGAGATCCCGGCTTCCCGCATCAAGTGCAGGACAAGCTCAGGCCGGGATGACAAAACGAAGGCGCGGCTGAACTAGTTTTCCTCGTAAACCAACGCCTTGCCACGCAGGAAGATCGCTTGGGCCACCGACGCCTCGCGGAGTGAGGCGGCCTGCTGCACCACGGGGTCTTGGCGGTAGGCAGCAAACCCGGCTTCGTCGGCGAAGGAAAGCACGTGGATTTCGTCCGGCAACTCGAAGCCGTCGGTCACGTGATCCGGCGTGAACATACACTCGACACGCCCACCGTACTTTGCGAGTCGCGGCATGGCCTGTGCTTCATAGGCGCGAAAGGTGGCTTCCTCGCCGGGCATGAGGTAAATCAGGATGTTGAAGTAGACACGGGACATCGGCTTCACCCGGCAGGCACCACCGCCTCAATGCCGCCGTTCATGCGCGCCCGCCAGAACATCGTATACGGCAGCGCCTCGCCATCATCCATCAGCACGAAGCCCCGGATCGTGAGCAGGTGGGCGTCATTGTACACGGCGTCGGTGATGGCAAACTCGGCGATGCGGTTGAGGCGGGTGCTGAAGGATTCGTTATCGGGCAGGGCATACTCAAAACCCATCGATTCAGCCAAAATCTGCGCATCGCTGAGCCCAAAGCTATCGCGCTGGTCGATGTAGCCAACTTCGTCGAACATGGACCGCACCTCTTCCCAGTCGTGCCGCTCCACCGCCGCACCAAACCGTTCGAGGATGCGCCGTTCGAGCGGGTCGAGGTCTTCGGTCTGGATCATCTCGACATAGTTGCCCGTGGCGGAGACGCGGTAGTGTGCCGACAGTTCGGCGGCACGGGCGTCGGTGAGGCGGATGCGGCAGGTCATGACGGCATCGTCGCGGTCCCACAGCGTCCAGTTTTCGTGCGGCGCGACGCCGTCGCATTCGGCGTCTTTAAAGGCGATCCACGCCCGCTGCGCGTCGCGGAGCGCCGTGCGCCACGCGGCGGGCTGCGCCTCGGCCTCGTGCGGCGTGCCTTCATGCAGGCGAATGGCCCGCATCGCTTCCTGATAGATGGCGTTGAGCGCCTCGTCGGCCTGCTTAAACCGCAGGTTCATGCACGCGACATGCGCTTCCTCCGAAGCGCTGTCGAGGCAGTATTCCTGGGCGTGAGCGGGGGCGACACAGCAGGCGCTGGCGAGGACAAGAAAAGTAATACCAGTTCTCAAAAACTGGGGTGCAAAGTTTAAGTTAATGTCATCCCGAACTTGTTTACTGGCGTGAATCTGCGATTTCGGGATCTCGACGATGGCGGGAAGAGATGCTGAAACAAGTTCAGCATGACACTTTTCCCCTCCATCCGCTTTTCTCGGCAATGGTATAAGTTGGTGGTTCATCCGTGGTCTGGTTTTCCTGATGGAGGCGTGTCAACCTGCTGCTGATTCTTCTTGTAGAAAAAGACCAACGCCCGGCCTTTTTCGTATACGTTATTCTTGACGGCAGCGGGACACACGCGTAGGATTCTCCTACCGATTCCGCCCATACTGCTCGTGGCTGGACACCCAGTCGAGCGACGAGATGGCCGACGCCAGCGAGATTTCGCCTGCCAGCACCACGCCTGCCACGATTTCGGCGAACTTCATCACCTTGCCTTTGCCCCAGCACCCCAGCATCTCCAGGCATTCGCGCTGGGTGGCGAGGCCCACGCCGCCGCCGTATGTCGCCACGATGAGCGACGGGATAGTGATGGAGATATACAGGTCGCGGTCCTTGGTCAGTTCGGTGTAAATCACGCCCGCCGACGACTCCGACACGTTCGCCACGTCCTGCCCGGTCGCGATGAACATCGCGGTGATGCCGTTGGCCGAATGCAGGCCGTTGTTGTTCGCGCCCGACAAAAACGCCCCGACGTTGGCAATGCCCGCGTGATAATTCAGCGTCTCGGGATCGACGCGCATGTGCTGGATCAGCACGTCGCGCGGGATCACACACTCGGCGGTGACCCGCTTGCCGCGCGTGCGCATGATGTTCACCTGGCTCGCCTTTTTGTCCGTGGCGAAGTTGCTTTCAAGATAAAAGTGGGGGATGTGGCCTTTGTAATGGTCGAGGATCCACGAACAGGCCGCAAAGGTGGCACGCCCCACCATGTTCTGCCCCGCCGCATCGCCCGTGGAGTAGTTGAAGCGCAGGAAGACAAACTTGTTGGAAAGAAACGTGTCGATGTATTGCAGCTTCGCCACGCTG
>JAUIDY010000171.1 GCA_030428385.1 Rhodothermia bacterium
CTTCGATAAAAGGTGAAGGATCGAGAAATGTCGCTACGGAAGCATTGGACAGAGCGATTTTCTGGAGTGGTGGGAGACCCAAAGACATAATCAGCTTTTGCTAGACGACCAACTTGTCCAAGTACCTTTGCTGCCTTGGCATTGAGCGGGATAGTCTGTTGCTTCTTGTTCTTTTGCTTAAAGATGAAGATCAACCGCTTCTCAAAGTCGATATGGGTCCAGCGTAAGCGTGCTAGTTCTGATGCTCGAAGCCCAGTGTAAAGAGCGAATTTAAAGAGCGGGATGAGCCAAACGATTTCACCCTCTCGACAGTGTCCCCGTGCCAGTTTTTCTTCGTAGTCAAGAAGAATGCAATTGCATATCTCCCGCAATTCATCCTCACCGATTGCCTTGGGTAACTTCTCCGTGTTAGCAGGGGGTTTTACTTTGTGCAATGGGCTCACAGTAATAAAGCCCTCTTTCATGCACCAATTCATAAAAGCACGTATGTGGCTGTAGCGTCCCCTGCTGGTTGCGTGGGCAATACCATCGGATCGAACAAATGAATCGATCTGGGAGGAAGTGAGAGCCCCTAGACGCAGTGTTGGCCCAACCAGCTTTCCCAATCCTCCCAAGATATAGGCATAGGTTTCCAAAGTAGTAGAAGCACAGCCATTCCGTTTCTTTACCGATAAGAATCGTTCAATTGCAGCAGCAACAGATATCGCCTTTACGTCAGGCTTTTGATAAGTGAACGGGTCATCATGCCACGGGTCAAATGAACCCGCTAATTCAGCCTCTTCAAGATGCACCAATAGCCGTCTTGCGTTGGTCTTGTTTTTAGTCTTTAGACTGTGTCGTTTGCGCTTTGGGGTGCGGTTTACGTCGTAGAATTGAGCGTAGTAGATGCCGCCCCTTTCGATAAGTGAAGCCATAAGTCCTCGTAAGTATTGAGGTTATGGCACCCAAATGGTGAGGTAAAACTGGACACAGAACTGGACACAGTCGGCAAGAAAAGCAGCAAATTGTGAGAGGCTTCAAAACGTAAGCCCACAAAAAAACCGCCTATATGAAGCATATACACGGTTTAAAGTGCGAAAGGGGGGACTCGAACCCCCACGTCCTTTCGGACACTAGATCCTAAGTCTAGCGCGTCTGCCAATTCCGCCACTCTCGCAAAGTGGCTCCATATAGTCGCATCAGATTGTAGGGTTCCGGCATTGCCCCCGAACCTCTGCGAAGGCGTGGGGTAGTATCGCCGTTCCTGAAGCATTGGGACCATGGCTTCCCACCCGTCTTCGTGCTCGATGCTGCTTCTTTTTGTTGTCGGACCCACTCCTTATTCCTGATGGCTCGTTTCGTACTCTTTCTCTTTAGCTTTTCTCTCGTCATCGCCGGGTGTGCCTCATCTGGTGAAGTCGCCGTGGTTACCGACCGACCAGTGCCGCCTCCCTCAACGGAAACGGCTTCGGAGGAAACCAGCGAAACCCCAATGCCTGAGGCCAATCCCTATGCCAACATCCAAGCGGGGCGGTTCGACAAAGGCAAGATGTGGACGTTCGACCATCCACCGCTCGACTATTTTGAGGAAGCTTACGGGTTTCGTCCAGACTCGAACTGGTTTAACAAAGCCCGCGCAGGCGCGCTCCGCTTTTCCACCTATTGCTCGGCGTCGTTTGTGTCGCCGGGGGGGCTGGTGATGACCAACCACCATTGCGGGCGGGAAAGCGTCTCGGCAGTGAGTCAGGAAGGCGAAAACTTACTCGACGTAGGGTTTTATGCCTCTTCCCTGGAAGAAGAACGGAAGGTAGAGGACCTGTATGTGGAGCAGCTGATCTCCATCACAGATGTCACCGAGCAGGTGTATGCGGCCATGAATGAAGTGCAGGGGGATGACGCCCAGGCCCAGGCGCGGCAGAACCGGGCAGAGCAA
This sequence comes from Rhodothermia bacterium, assembly GCA_030428385.1. Lineage (GTDB taxonomy): Bacteria > Bacteroidota > Rhodothermia > Rhodothermales > JAAAOL01 > JAUIDY01. Next base: position 1,913 of record JAUIDY010000171.1, read on the forward strand.
ATCGAACAACGCATGACGGCAACTGCCCAGGCACAGGATTCCTTGCTGCAGGTCGAGGTGATTGAGCTTTTTAATGGCGGGGCGTACTCGGCGTATACGTTTAAACGCTACGACGATGTGCGGTTGGTCATGGCCCCCGAACTGGCACTGGGTTTCTTTGGCGGTGAGCCAGACAACTTCACCTATCCGCGCTACTCGCTCGACATGTCGTTCTTCCGCGTCTATGATGAGGCGGGACAGCCGCTTACGCCCCAGACCTATTTCCCTTGGAACACCGAGGGCGCAGAAGAAGGCGATGCCGTGTTCGTGATCGGCAACCCGGGCTCCACAAGCCGCCTGAGCACGGTATCGCAGCTTGCCTTCGAGCGGGATGTGAATCTGCCCTTGCAACTGGAAGTCCTGGAACGTCGCGCTGACTACCTCGAAACATATGTGGAGGAAAACACCGAGGAGGCCGAAGCCCACGATCTGCGCAACACATTTTTCTCCATCGCGAACACCATCAAGGCCTCGCGGGGCCAACTGGGCGGCTTGCTGGATCCGGCCTTTATGGCCCGCCGCGCCGCTGCCGAACGGCAAATGCTGGAAGAAGCCCCCGACTCGCTCAAGCAAACCATCGCGGGTCTGCTCGAAGATGTGGAGGAATTGCAGGCATCGAAAAGGGTGGATGCCGGACGCACCAAAGCCTTCGCGTTTTTTGGCACGGAACTGGACTCGCGCATAATGACGCGGGCGCTCTATGGTTACTACTACGATGTCCTGAGTCGCCGTGGATTGGGGGAAGAAGAACTGGCTGAAATCAAAGAGGATGCCCTTCAGTTTGGCGATTGGCCGCGGGAGGTAGACCAGGCCTTTATCGAGGCCCGGTTTACCGAAATGCAGCAGGCGCTGCGGGCCGACGACCCGACCCTGCGCCGTATTCTCGGAAGCCGGACCCCTGCCCAACTGGCCGCCCACCTCGCCGAAACGTCAGCCCTGGCGGATTCAGCGAAATATGCCGACTTGCTCGAAAAGGGCTACCTGAGCAGTGGCGATCCGACCGTCGAGATCATCGATGCGATGGCTCCACTCTATTTTCAGTTCGCGCAACAACAGTCGGGGTTCGCCGACCGGGAAAGTAACCTGAATGCCCGCCTTGCCCGTGCCCGCTTTGCTATCTACGGCACCACCATCCCACCCGATGCTACCTTCTCCTTGCGCATTGCCGATGGCTTCGTAAAAGGGTATGAATACAATGGGACCAAGGCACCGCCTTATACCACCTTCTACGGGCTCTACGGACATTACTACTCCTACGGAGCAGGCTCGCCGTGGGACCTCCCCGAACGCTGGCTCAACGCGTCGGCTTCGTTCGACCGTTCCACGCCCATAAACCTGGTTTCCACCAACGATATCACCGGGGGAAACTCGGGTTCGCCGCTGCTCAATCAGAACCTGGAGGTCGTCGGGCTCATCTTCGACAGCAACATCGATGCCTTGCCCAATGAATACATCTATCAGGATGAAGTTGGGCGTGCGGTGTCGGTGGACGTACGCGGCATGTTGGAAGTGTTGGATGACATCTACGACGCCGACCGGCTCGTCCTCGAGCTCACCACGGGCGAGGTTAAAGCCACCGAGGCGGAGGCCGACGCTGCACGAGGAATGTGAGCAACCACTTCCGAGGAACGCTGCTACGTTTCTTTTTCCGAAAGGAGTGCCGCTTCCATCAATGGCAACACGTCAATGAGGGATTGGGCATCGGCAAAATGGTGTGCCCCGTTGCCATAGGCAAGGAGCGGCACGGGGTTACGGGTGTGCGTTTTGACGGAGAGGTCTTCCAGGTTTCCGTGATCGCTGGTGATGAGGAGCAAGGTGTTGGATAATTTAATGTTCGCCAGCAGGCCCTCGAAAAAACGGTCGAGCGAATGTAGGGTGTCCGCTGCCCGCGATGACTTCTGGCTATGCCCGGCCTTGTCTGTGAGGAAGTACTCAAAAAGCGTAAACCGATGGTGTTGCGCGAGCCTCAAAAGGCGTTGGGCAGCCTCGGCTTCAGTAAGGACAGTGGCGGTGGGGTCGAACTGCCGCCATCCCGCGCCGGTGATGTCGGCGGGCAGCGCGGTGCCGTGTGCAAGGTCTTGGGCGGTGCGGATGCGTACGTTGGCATCGAGGCAACAGCGGGTGGTCACTGTCCAGCGGTCGCGCTTGGCAACAAGCTCGAAAAAACGATCGGGATACGCATTGGCAAACGCGCAGGGGATGGGCTCGTCGGGAAAGAGCGCCTGGACGCGATGAAAGACGTTGCTGGTGGCGAGGACGGCGCGGGTTTTGGAGTGAGGAAACGGACCATAATGCCGCCCGGCAAGCGCAGCCCCATTAACGCCCGTAAAGAGCGTGGCTTGCCCGGTTCCGCTTTGGGGCAACCCCTCGACTCCCAGGTTGGCGTCGATCGCTTTGAACACATGATGGGCTGTTTCGAGAGGTGGTGCCGCTGTGGTCCAGGCGTGGTCGCCTGCCAACTGCGCAAAGGCGGGGAGGGAAAGTGTGGTCAGCGGGTTGCCTGGATGTGCAGGGCCCAGCCCCACGCCGTCGATAAATACAAGAAGCAGGTGAAAGCCCGACATGGACACGCTGAGCAGAGCAGTTACGTCTGGGTTGATGCCACCACCCAGTCGAAGTCGGTGGCAGAAGCGAGCGGGTGAACGGGGGCGGGCAGGGGATGTTCAGGGGCAGCGATGCCGAAGACGGACCGACCCTGTTCGAGGAGCCCGTGCAGGGCCGCCCAATTGGCGGTGTCCGGTTTGGGTTCTATAAAAATAGCCGTGTCCGTGACGGCGGCCAGCACCAGCGCGCGTTCGCGGTCGTCGTGGGGAAACGGGCCATGCTGCATGGGAAACGGCGAAATCAGTAGGCCCTTGGCTTTGGCGACCAGGCTCACGGTGGGGCGCATTTGGGAAGCAATCCGGGCCATGCCACAGGGCGCTACCAACAGCGATGGGCACGCTGCGGGCCCTGATGTGGCTCGTTTATGCATGACGATGTCAAAACCGGTAGCGGTTCCCGTTGCGGGTGCAATGCCGTTTTCCAGTAGGTGAAGCAGCAGGGCTTGTGCGTGCTCAAACGCGTCCGGTGAAAGGGGTGGATGCGCAAAAAAAGCGGCCAGGGGGCGAGACAGCACGGTAGGATCACCAAAGAGGTGCAAAACTACCGGGCGCTCCGAACGCGGCAACGCGTCGAGGGCGACCGGCCAGTCTGCCTCCCCCTGCGTGACAAGGGTGATCCGGCGGCGCGTCAACTCGGCAAGGTGCGCTTTGGCCTCGGCAAGCGGTTGCTGCATGGCGGTCGGGTTTACGAGTCGCTCGACGAGTTCGGCCGCACGCGGCGTGCCCTTGAGCCGACTCAGGACCTGTTCGCGGGGATACGAACGCAACGTGTCCAACGTACCAAAATGATGCAGCAAACGGCTGGCCGTGACGCGGCCCACGCCGTCGAGTCCCATTAAAGCCAAGGCAAAAGTTGTACGGGCAAGGTCAGGCATGGCGTAGCGGGAGAAGCAAGCATCGATGCCTAAAAGCTAGGCAATCTCAGGTTCGCATGCATCCGTAAGAATATCGCGCGTTTCCCGGTTGATCTTTTCCGAGCGAGGCGGTTTTTTGGCTCTGCCACAACACCATTCATCAGTTTCCTACGGTTATGCTGCGTCCTGTGCTGGACCGCTTTAAGTCGCTGTTTGGGGAAGACACCGAGGGTTCCCCTGCCCAAGCCTTGGTGCTCAGTGGTGGCGGGGCGCGTGCTGCCTACCAGAGCGGGGTGCTGGCTTATGTCGCCGAGGCTTTTCCCGACACCAATTTTTCGATTCAACTGGGCGTGTCGGCGGGTGCCATCAATATGGCCCACCTGACAAATTTTGTGGGCAGTTTCCAGGCATCCACGGCCCGCTTGATGGAAATATGGAAAGACCTGTACGTCGAGGATGTCTTTAAGCCCGAATCGAGCGTTACGTTTGTGCGCCGCATGATCGGCCGGGCCAAGCGGTCGAGTTTGCAGGGGATGGGTCCGCGGCAGGCCTTGCTTGATACGGGGCCGCTCCGCCAGTTCCTCACCGAACAACTCGGGGCCCCCGATGGGGTGTTGACAGGCATTGAGGAAAATGTGTTATCGGGGAAGCTGCATGCGTGTGCGCTTTCGGCCACCAATTATGCCACGGGGCAGACGGTGACCTGGGTACAAGGCTCCGACATCACCCCGTGGGAACGGCCTTACCGGAAAAGCCTGGAGACCCAGCTTACCGTCGAGCACATCATGGCTTCTACGTCCCTGCCGCTGGTTTTCCCAGCTGTGCAGGTTGGCGATTCCTGGTATGGCGATGGCGGTATTCGGCTGTCGGCCCCGCTCTCTCCAGCCATCCACCTCGGGGCGCACCGCATTCTGGTGATCTCTACGCGGTATCACCGGAGCCGCGCCGAAGCCGATGATCCGGCAACCATTGGGTATCCTCCGGCGGCTCAGGTGCTGGGGATCCTGCTCAATGCGGTGTTTCTGGATGTGTTGGACCAGGATGCGCGCAAGCTGGAACGCATCAACCAACTGCTCCTCACCTTGCCGCAGCGAAAGTGGTCCGGGCTGCGTCCCATCGAATTTCTTCTCATTCGCCCATCCAGGGACCTTGGACGCATGGCCAGTGAGTACACCCTGTCGGTGTCGGGGGCGTTAGGGCGGATGACCAAGTGGCTGGGCACGGAAGAAACGAAGAGCCCCGACTGGCTCAGTATGTTACTCTTTGAACCGGCCTACATCACCCGGCTGATTGAACTCGGTTGGGAAGATGCGCGGGCCCAGCACGACAAGCTCGAAGCGTTCTTCTCTTCTGAGGTCACATTGTTTTCGAAAGAAGAGCTGATCTATTAGGCAAGGATGGTGATTTGCGCCTAAATCTTGTTATCTTTACTCCTAGTGGATACCATTAATGTCGGTTATTGAACAGGAACCTGATGAGGGTGGAAAAGCAAAGGCTGCCTTCTTTGTATCAGATGGAACAGTACCATGGGCGACGCTGACTTCGGCTTGGATCAGGGCGTAACACTGGGGGAGGCGCCACCCGGGACACATCGGTTTGGTGCGCACTTTTTTAATGCCTCGCCCGATGTGTTGTTTGTTGTAAACCAGCGTGGGGAGGTGTTGCAGGGCAATCCGGCGTTTCATCGGCTGGCAGGAGATGCCAAGCACATCGCACACTTCCTTCAGCCAACCCCCCTTGCCCATTTAGAGGACAAAGTACGACTTGTATTTGAGGGCGAGACAAACCCTCCCTTTGAGTTGGTGGTGGATGCTGGTGAAAGCGGAAATCGGGTATTGCTGACCTCTGCATTTCCGCTGTACGACGAGGGAGGTGTGGTAGCGTGTGGGTTCAACGCAATGGATGTCACGCCCAAGGCCGTACGACGCAAACAATTGGAGGACCTGGAGGCTTTTTTCGCGCAGGTTCTCTTTCACTTACCCGTAGCGCTTGCCGTAATGGATACGGAAGGTCGCCATCTGTATTTGAATCCAGCGGCGGTGAACGACCCCTCACTGAGACATTGGGCCATCGGAAAAGATGTCGTGGCCTATTTCGAGAAGTTGGGGATTGATCAATCCGTGGCTGTGCGGCGGCAGGCTATGCTCCAGCGGGCCGTCGACGAGAAGCGCGTTGTTACCTTCGATGAATATGTTGTGGGCGTCAAGGGCAAGGCCTATTATTTTCACCGGATAGTAGCGCCTGTCCTGGATGAGCATGGAACCGTGGACTTTGTACTGGAGGTGGGGGAAGATATCACCACCCGCGAGGAAATGAGGCACGCCTTGCTGTCCAGCCGGAAACGGTTGGAGTCCTACATGGAGCAAGCACCGTTTGCCATTATCCGATGGAACAGCGACTTCACCGTTAAATCGTGGAATGCCACCGCCGAGGCGATTTTTGGTTTTACGGCCAACGAAGTGCTCGGAAAACATCCTGCTGATTTCTTAGTCCCCGCCACCCGCCGCGCCGAGGTGAAACAGATCTTCAAGAAGTTGAAACGGGGGATGGTGGGCAACCACAACGTGAGTGAGAACCTGACCAAGAGCGGAGAACTCCTCGTTTGTTCGTGGTACAACACCCCCATCCCGGATGAAGACGGACGATTTTACGAGGCCGTCTCGGTGGCGCACGACATTACGGGCCGGACACGGCGAAGCCAAATGCGGGCGCACAGTGAAGAGCGATTTCGCAAATTGGTGCAGAATGCCTCCGACATTATCACCGTCATCGATGAAAACGGAATCATCCGATATGTCAGCCCTTCCGTGTATCGGGTTTTTGGGTATAATCCCGAGCGGCTGTTGGATGTCTGTGTTATTGATTTGGTGCACCCGGATGATCAGGCGGCGGCCCGTGATGCGTTCGTGGAAACCATCAACTTTCCCCGCGAAACGCCCTTTTTTGAATTACGCATTGCCCATGCCAAAGGACACTGGGTCCATACCGAGACCGTCACTTCCAACCTGATGGACGATCCGCGGGTGGGGGGGCTTGTGATGAACACCCGCGATATCTCGGAGCGCAAAGCGATAGAACGCGGCCTCATTGCAGCCAAGGAAGAAGCGGAGGCGATGGCGCGTATCAAAAACACCATCGTGAACAACATCAGCCACGAAGTGCGGACGCCGCTGACGGCCATCCTTGGGTTCGCTGAGGTGCTGGTGGAAGAAGTGCCCCCCGAACACCGGGAATTTGCCGAGCTTGTCTATACGAGCGGCAAACGGTTGATGCAGACCTTAAACTCCGTGCTCGACTTCTCCCGGCTCGAATCGGGAGAGATGTCCCTCAAGTTCGAAGAGGTGGATCTGCTCACGTTGGTACTGGAAGCCCATACGCTGTTTATGTCTCAGGCCGAGCAGAAAAACATCTCCCTGTTGCTTGAGAAACCCGTCGGGCCCGTTGTCCTCAGCCTCGACCCAAACGCCTTCAGCCGGATATTAAGCAACCTGCTGTCCAATGCGATTAAGTTTACGCCAGAGCAAGGAACGGTGACGGTCCGGGTGGAAGACCTTGACAACAAGGTCCAACTCCATATCACGGATACAGGCATTGGCATGAGTGAATCATTCCTGCCGCAGCTGTTCCAAGAATTTAAGCAGGAGTCGGAAGGGCTTTCCCGTCAACATCGGGGATCAGGGCTTGGCCTTGCCATTACCCGGCGTCTGGTGGAAGCCTTACATGGGAAGATCTCCGTACAATCAAAGCAGGGCCACGGCAGCACCTTCACCGTGATGTTTCCTAAATGGGAAGACCTCACCTAGGCGCCTTCTGGACATGCAGAGTTGTGCTGCTGGATG
>JAUIDY010000244.1 GCA_030428385.1 Rhodothermia bacterium
TTTAATACCGCCGGAAGTATTGGTCCTGACATCATTGAAGTCGATGGGGAGTCCATTTCATATGAAGATTTTAACCAGGCCCTAAGCGCTCAAATGGACGCCTATCAGCAGCGCACGGGCGAATCAATGCCTCCGCAACGCATCGAGCAGGAACGTGATGTGGTATTTGATGCCCTGGTAGAAAACATCCTGCGGGAACGCGAAATGGATCGCCTGGGCATAAAAGTCACCGATGAGGAACTCCTCGACCTCTTTCTTGGAGACAACCCCCACCCCCTGATTCAGTCTTATTTTGGTGATGGGCAGGGTAATGTGGACCAGGCCTTATTGCAAAACTTTATCGACGACCCTGAAGCTACCCCGCAACTCGTCCAGATTGAATCTTACATTCGAGCTGAACGGCGACGTCAGAAACTTGAAAGCCTGATCGGATCTACCGTCCGTGTAACCAACGAGGAGATCGTTGAGGAGTTTTCAAAACGAAATAAGTCTGTGAATGCAGAGTTTGTCGTTTTGCGCTATGCCGGGCTGCGAAATGATTCCGTCTCTGTAACTGAGCAAGACCTCCGCGCCTACTACAATCGCAACCGAGAGGATTACGCCCGCAATCGTTCCTACTCTGTTAAGTATGCCAGCATCCCCAAAATGCCTTCTGGTCAGGACTCAACTAACTCCCTTGCGAGTGTTGCGCAATTAAAAAGCGCCTTCGAAAGCGCCGTGGATGACTCCGTCTTCTTGGCTCAGTATGGCTCTGAACAACCTTATGGCAACACGTTTTTTGCCCGGGGTGAACTAGATATTGCCATCGAGGAAGCTGTCTTCGCTAACCCCGTTCCTGGTACCGTTGCCGGTCCCGTCATTGCAGGCAACATGATCCATTTGATCAAAATTCAGGAATTAAGAAATTCAGACACGGAATCGGTGCATGCGCGTCATATTCTTGTACGCCCTCAGACAGACACCGAAGCAGGAAAAGCCGAGGCCTTAGAAAAAGCAAATGCCTTATTTCAGCGTCTCCAAAATGGCGAAGATTTTGCTGAGCTTGCCGAAGCAGAATCCGAGGATCCGGGAAGTGCTGTGCGAGGTGGTGATGTGGGCTGGTTTGGAGAAGGGCGTATGGTTCCTCCTTTCGAAGAAGCGGCCTTTGGCGCCCCCCTCAATACACCGGTAGGCCCCGTTGAAACCCAATTTGGATACCATATTATTGAGGTAATCGCACGCGGCACGGAAGAGGTTAAAATAGCAGACTACGCGGAACGCTTGCGTCCATCGTCTGAAACCCTCACGCGTGCACAAGACCGACTCGAAGACCTTCAGTATTTCACCAATGAAGGAGGCAACTTCGAAGAAGAAGCAGAACGCGTGGGACTCACGGTGTCGACGGTAGAGGTGGAAGACGGGCAGACGGCAATTCCTGGAATCGGGTTTAGCCGCTCGTTGATGTCGTTTCTTCAAGGTGCGTCGAGTGGTGAGGCGAGCGAAGTGCTCGAATTAAATAACCAGTTCATCGTCGCCGTTGTAGAAAATATTACGGAAGAAGGGTATCGCCCCTTTGAAGATGTGGAGAGCGAAATCGAAGCACTGGTATATGTGGAGAAGAAAAAAGAGGTGTTAACGCGGCGGATGGAGGCTGCCTATGCCCAACACGGATTTGTTGGGCTCGCCTCTGCCCTGGCCGTTCCTCTCCGCACCGCTGAAAATCTGAAGTTTAATGATTTTGATGCG
>JAUIDY010000172.1 GCA_030428385.1 Rhodothermia bacterium
AGGGCAAAATGGCCTTATTATCTCTGCACCTGCTCATCGTTTCTACGCTTTTGTGAAGTGGGTGGCAACGAAGAAAAACGTAGAGAGAATTTACGATCCCATTTACCAGGATTTTATTGATGAGTATTATGAAGATGTTGAACAAGGGAGACTCTGGCATTCACGCTGGAGGCAACTACAGTTTTATACCGAAACCTTGAGAGCAATGGGCTTAGAGTCCATAGGACTTTTATCGTTAGGGGATATACTGCGGAAAATGGTTCAGGATATCTTAGATGAATAACCATCTTTCTAAGATTATAGGAGCCTAGATACTGAGCACCTCCCTTCACAATGGAGTGCTCAGTATCTATCATCTTACAGCCACCCACCCTGCAAAGTTGAACCACCGCCAAAAACAAGCGACCTGGCTGAAGCCTGCCGCGTGTAGAAGCTGCTCGTTAAACTGGGCCGATAGCGGCACCATCACGTTTTCCAGCGCTTCCCTTTTGGCCTCGATCTCAGTGGGCGTATAGCCGTTGTCCCGCTTCAATTGGTAGTAGATGTCTCGCATCATCGTGTCGAGTTCGCGGGAGGGCTCGATCAGCTTCTCGACGAGGATCAGGGAGCCACCTGGCAAGAGGTCCTCATACACACGCCGAAGGACGCTGGGCCGAAACTCCACGGGCAGAAACTGAAGCGTGAGCACGCAGAGTACCACCGAGGCATTTGAGGGCGGTACTGTGTAGCGCAAATCCGTGTTGTGAACCTGCACAACCCCCATTTCTTCGAACCCACCGAAGCGCCGGTGCAGCTCGTCCAGCATCGCTTCACTCCGCTCGACAAGGATGAAGCGATTGCGCTGGGCACACTGCTGAAGGAGCGGGGCAACGGCCTCCCCCCTGCTGGCTCCAAGGTCTACGATGTCCGTGTCGTCCTTTCGGTACCTTCGGGCAATCTCAAGCACCGCGTGGCGCATGATGCGGTAGGCCGGGATGCTGCGCTGGAGCATGTCATCAAACACGCGCGCAACAGAAGGATCAAAGTCCCACGTGCTCGAGGCAGGCATATGGCCGAGGCTGGGCGCTTGGAGCGAAGCTGTTGACATCAGGCTGGCGTTCCGTCTTTGTTTTCAGAAACGTTGAGGCAAGGGATACCGAGGCCAGCGTACACCTTGCGGGTGCGAGGATTGCTCTCGATGGCAAGCACACGCCCCTCACTGAAATCGGTGGCGGTGATATAGCCCTGATCCACCAGGTGCGCCACCACCTGTCCCTTGAAGATGTGGGGCATCATCGCTTGCTTTTTCTTGAAGAAGGAAGCTTTTGGACGCCATCCCGTCAGCTCCTCGATGCGTGCCAGCGTGACATCCTGGTATTTTCTTGGACGGGCCGTGATGAGAAAGACGCGGTGCGGCCGCACGAGGGCCACCAGTTCAGGGCGGTACGTCTCCTGCTCGATCTGACGCATGAACGGGCTACGTTTCGACTGGGAGTTGCCAACAAGCGTGTAGTTGAGGTCGAGAAGGATGGTCAGCATGAAACAGCCTCTTTGAGTTGCGGAAGACGGAGCCGCTGGGCAAAGGCATCGAGGGCCGTCTCAACAAATCCCATCCGGGTGCCGTCGGGATACGGCAGGTCGAACTCAAACACGATGGCCGATCGGAGCGCGTCCACGTTGGGCGCGAAGGGCCTGCGGCAGATGGCCTGCACGTTATTGACCTGGTGCGACACCGTTACGTCGCTGAAGCGCTCAGAAAACAAACGGTGAAACTCCTCGGGGGTGTGGAATTTCTGCACCTTGGGAGCGGTCGAGAGATCGCCCAGGGTGATGCCGGGCTCGTAGCTCAGCTTAAACTGGTTGGCTTTGGCCGCCGTCGGGTGGATGCGATTTGCCCCGTTGACGTTCTCCCACGATTGATTGTCCGTAGCACTGGCACAGGCATAAACCGCCGTCTGGGAGGTGCAGAGGGCCGCGAGGAGCGTAGCGATGTGGCGCCGGTCCTGCTCGAAGGGTACGGAGTTGAGCACGCTAGAGATAAAGATGGACGTCCACCGCTTCCCCTCCCGCACCTGCTCGAGGAACGACCTGGTCATCTCTGCCGAGGCCTCCTTGTCGATCTCCCCTCCTTCACCGATGTGATAGGGTTCAAACGGCGTGACATCGAAACCGGCGTTCCGCAGCATCTCGGTTTCCTGAAGGTGGCCAGCGCCGAAGTCGAGGATCCGGCGGCCATGGAGTTTTCGGAAGCGTCGGGCATGATCTGGGCGGGAAATGTCGAACGTATACCCCGGCTTGCTGCCATTTATGGCAAACACAAAGCCGCGCCCCAGGTACGGCCTGCTGCGACGCGAACGGCGGAAGCTGTTGTGCCGCAAATAGTCGGCATAGCGCGTTTCAATGTCAAAATCCATGCTCAGGAGGTTGAGCATCGCGTGAGCGAACGGGACGTGGGAGAAAGGTATATCAACCACCATCACCGTCTCCCGTTTCTTCTGAGCTGCCAATTCGAGCCGTCCTATGCCATTAATGACACGTCCGTTGGGATCACAGATCAACGGCATAATGATCTCCCTTCGGAATAGATTCGCGGCGAGGTTACGGGCGTAGCGGTTCCAACGGCCGCTGTTGATCTCAACCAGTTCGGCGACCTTTCGAGGAAACGCCCTCATACATGGGAAGAATGCGTCAGAATGCGGGTCGATATCCGGGAGGTCTTTTGCCAGTTCCCAAGGGTTGGCCTCTATCAGGGCTTCGGTGAGATCCTTGGGCGTGGCCTCGCGGTCGAGGTCATTCGTTCCTCGGTTGAATGTCACGTTGATGGCCTTGCGCGTCTGTAGATCAAGCTCAGGCAGCAACACACGGGGGACCAGGGGGCACTTCAGCCGCTCCGTGGAGACGAGGTGGCGCTGGTGGCCGCTGGAGATTTCGCCGTCGGGGCCTGCATACGCTGGCAGGAGCCACCCCAGCTTGCGAAAGGACAGTTCGATCAGGTCCAAACGGCGTGGGTCCGCTTGGCGTGGGTTGTAGGTAGACGGGTGCAGATCGGTGGCTGGTACCAGTTCGATTTTATTCATCGACGCCCTCCTCTACTGGCTCCTCCTCTACATCAACGGGCGCGCCTGGTACCGGGAGACCCAGCCGCCGGCGCACTTCGTTGTTGATGTCCCGGCTGTTGAAGCCCACAGCCTGTCGGATGGATTCGTACCACGTTTCGTAGTCGTCGCGGTCGATGATAAAGCGCACCTCTCCCACTTTTACCACCGTGTCGGCGGTGCGGTGGTGGGGCGAGGCCTCCGTTCCGGGTTCGTCTTCCTCCTCCCACTCATTAGAGGCCGCGCGCATCGCATCCTCAACAGCAACCGTCAGGTCCTCGAAGTCATCATCATCGTAGCCGGTGCCGGCAAGGCTTTCGTTATCGTCAACCAGCTCGGTGAGGAGCCTGTGCACCAAACGATCATCGACGACGCCCAGGCGGGTGAAGCGGTTGTCGCCCAAAACGACCTTCTTGGCCTCGTTGTCTGTGCAGCGGTGCCACAGGACGGGGATGGTTTCTGCACCTACGTCTTGGGCAGCCCGCCACCGGTGCTCCCCAGCGATGATGGTGCGGCTTTCGCTGCCGTCGTCGTGTTCGATCTGGGCGAGTACGGCACCGAAATACCCTAGCTCGTCGATGCTGTCTGCAATGGCGTCAACGTCGCCCCGGTTGGGATTCTGGGGATGTGGCTTCAGGCTACCGATCGGTACGGCAGGGTCGAAGGAATCAACAAGGAGTTTCATGTGCCGGTGGCTTCAACGGACATCGTCGTACGTTCGCGCGCAAACAGAAAAAGGCCCACCTCAAACCGAGTTGCTGGAAGCATACTCAGGTTTGTGATGGGCCTGATCCAGACCTTTTTGGTATGGCAAAAGCCGCGTCTGGGACGTAGGTGAATCCGAAGGCCCGGTCGCGGCGGTGTTCAGGTTAGCTTGACGCTGAACACTTAATAGTACGACGAAAGGCCGGTTCCTCGCAAATGGGCATCAAGCAGTCAGTAGATGAGCAACTACTTGCTTGAAACATCCACGTTTATCATGCCGTAGGGATAAACGCCCATGGATAAACGCGACTGGGTCTTCGGCAATTCTTCAACCAATCAATGAGGGAATCCGAAATGCGTACCCAGCCGGCGTGGTGCCCTCAGGAGAGGGCATTATGAAAAAACAAGAGGCTTACTTCTTGATCTGTGACATTGTGATGATCATCCTAATGATTATCCAAATCCTGATCATGGTGTAAAGCACCAAGGGGCCGGTAGTGAAAGCTACCGGCCCCTTCTTTTTTCCCATACGGCCTGGCTATGAAGCAGCCTTCAATGGCGGAAAGAGATCAAGCTGCTTCATCTCGAAGTCAGCCGCTGGGGGATCGTCCACGTGCTCGGGTTTTTTCGCTATCACCTGGGCGATTTCGTGCGTGGCCCCAGGTAGAGGTGGCGCTGGTTCCAACCGCTGAAGCGCTCGCAGCACCTCCCCTTTCACCTTAGCGCCCCGCAGGCCATAGAGCTTGCTGTTGATCCGGGCAAGCTGACAGCAAAGCGCGTCGATGTCCTGCCCGAAGAACTGCACTACCCCCGTTTGCACAGCCCAGTCTGGAAACTGCTTCGCGGCCGCGAGGAGCATCACGCCCGATCCACAGGCCGGGTCCATGATCTTGATCGGCTCCACGTCGTCGATGATCATAGGCAGGATCTCATGCACCAGTGGCGGCTGGGTCAGGTCCTTGATCGTATGAATCCCCATCATCGAGGTGAAAAGGTTTTTGCCGGCAGCCTCGCGCAAGCGGCTGTCCAGTACGCCGATCGGGTCCGTTATGGTCATCATCGCCATGGCCTCGGCGATGGGCTGGGGCGTGAAGTACTGCCCTGCGCGGGTGTTGCCGATTTCGAGGCGCATGTAGGCATTGCCAATAACGTCGACGTAATCCGTGGAGCCATCAAGGAGAACGGCGGTGGCCTCGTGCATCAGCTTGAATCCATAGTCATGGTACTGATCGTGGAGGCGCCGGAAGCGTTCTTGCATCTCAGGCGGGTCGGGGCACATTTCCCCGGTTTCTGCGACGGACTGCACCAAAAAAGGCAGGCGGTCGAGCATGTCCTCGACCGCCTGCGTCCAGTCTCGAAAAGCCACGAAGGGACGAGCTGGTATTTTTTGAATGAGCCGCGCGATTTCTTCGCTGGGTGGCCTCATTCCGTGCCTCCCATCCGGCGGATGTTTTCTTTTAGCTCTTGCATGCCGCGGATATTTCGGATCATCAGGTCGATGTCTACCGCGCGGTTGGATAAAGACGGCTGATCAGGGAGCCGCACGGGTTTATCCTCCGGGGTGGCCGCGAGGACCTGAAGGATGCGGGCTCCGTCGTTCATCATCTCCGTAAGGGCGGAACGGAGGCGCTCGCGTTCCAGTTGGATCTGGCTGTCAAACCACTGGCCAGGTTTAAGATTTCGGGTCATGTCGTAAATCTCCTGTTGGTGTTTGATAGAAAGGCCGAGGGTGGCACCCCTCGGCCTTTTCGTTTATGATTCTTGCTCCATCCCCTGAAGCCACGCCGCCTCAGCCAATTCCGGGTCATTCCCGATGGCAATAGCATCTTGCCGAACACGCTGCCGGCGAAACTGAAATTGCACCTCGCCCGGCGGGATCACTTCAAAGATTTCTTCTCGCGGGGCAACCGTTGTCGAGATGCGCTGGCCGCGGAGGCGTATCTGGGCCTTCCCGTTTACCGTTTTGTGGATGAGGACGGCATTAGGAGCAAGGCGGCACACCGTACCTTCTGGGAGGTCGCACCAGAAAAGGGGCTCCCCCTCCTCTTTGGGTGGGCGGTCGATCTGCACCGCCAAGGCGAAGGCGGTGGCTGTGTGGCTGGTGATGAATCGTTTTCGGGTCATGTCATTTGTTGGGTTGATGGTTAAAGTTGGCGATAGGCCCAACTGGGCAGGTCGATTTTATCCACCCGGTCGGTGTAAAGGGGCCAATGCCCGGTTTCGAGGCAGTTGGCGTACTCCTCGATCAGGTCTTGATTTTGCCGGTGGCCAGCACGGATCGCCGTTCCTTCGATCTCGTAGACACGGACCCCGTAAGGCGGGAAGGACTCGGCTGCGATGAAAAAGACACGCTGGGTCACAAACCCCTCCATCGTGAGGGATAGCTGCTGAAAAGCCGCCGTGCGGTGGTAGTTGAAGTTCCAGATCTGCTTTTGAAACTCCCCCTTCGACGCGTCGCCGGTGATGCGTAGATCGAAGATGATCTCAGCGTCGGGATTCCACGCATCGAGGCGGCTTTTGCAATACACCCCCTCATAGTGGAAACACACGGTGAGGAGCGGGTGGGCATCGGCAAGGAGCCGGGCGATGACCGGATGATTCCGAACAGCCTCAGCGACACGGAGGCACTTTTCGTAATCGTCAGCCTTGAGGACGTTTTCCTGCCCCACCTCCGCATACAGGGCATCGCGCTGGGCTTTCCCGGCATTGGTGCGGAGGTTGATGCCTTCAGGGAGCGTGTGATAGCGCTGGTCGAACCGGTCGGGGGCAAACGTGGCCATGCGCATCGCTTCGCGGTACACCTGTTTGTCACTCATTTCAAAGGGTTCTTCGAGCGACGTTCTGAGGTGGGCCGGGCTGCGACCGAGGCGCATAAGCCGCCAGGCGCTACACGCTTCGAGCCGGTGATAGTCGAGTGGGTCAACGAGGGCATAGATGCCTGCACCGCCAAAGTCGAAGGATTCATGTGGGCAGATGATCGCTGTGGTTTCCATAGGTCTCGGGATTGGGTTCGTTGGACAGATTCAAAGGGTGACCGTGAAGGGTTCGCCTTCGTGGGTTTCCTTCTCCCTCTCGAGCTGGTTATTCCAGTTCTCGAAAAGCATTTCCAAAAGGCCAGCGGCAGAGCCGCCCAGATGATCTCGCTTGATTGCTATGCGGCCTTCGTTTTCGCCGCGCTGTAGGGTGATGATGACCGATCCGGTGGAAAGCGGGGATTCAAAAGACACCCCTGCCCCCGTGGCTTGCTTGAGGCGGAGTAGGTCGCCGATAGTGAGTTGTTCGATGGTTTTTGGCATGGTTCAGATGGGCAATAGGAAAGAAGGGAAGCACCCGGCGACGGGAATCTCATGGCGAAGCCATTCGGTACGGACTCTGCCGCCGGGTGCTGGGAAGTCAGGCCGCTACCGCCAAGACGGGCCGTTCTTCCGTTTCAGAAAGGGAGGCTGACAAGGCACCCAAGGCGAGGTCGATGTCAGCGATAAGGATGTTCACCCCTAGGGTGGAATGTGGATGATGCGCTCGGTACTGCTCGCCGGTAATATGGCTGAGGAAAAAGCGAAGGTGGCCGGTTGCAAGGAGAGGCAAAACCCACCGTTCATGTTTGGCTTTGAGGAAGCCAAGGAGGAAGCGCCCTTTGGGTTCTCCAATCTGAGGCATCCCTTCGGCGAAAAGCATAACCCTTCCGCCCCTGTTCTCGGCATGAAGGCGTCGCCCCTGGTGGTAGCCATCAAGGAGGCGTTCGATGACGCTTTGGTGGTGGCTGACTCCTCGCAGGCAGGAAGGAACGACGAAGCTGATGGGGAAATGATTGCCAAGGAGGTGTTCACGTTCGGGGCCGGTGGCAAAACGCAATCCTTGATTGACCTTGGCGGCGGTGTCAAAACGTGATCCTTGCGCTTTGGCGAAGGAGGCCCACCGGGTGGACGTGGTAAGCAGCGACTGAAGC
Source organism: Rhodothermia bacterium (assembly GCA_030428385.1). Classification (GTDB taxonomy): domain Bacteria; phylum Bacteroidota; class Rhodothermia; order Rhodothermales; family JAAAOL01; genus JAUIDY01. The sequence continues at coordinate 7,726 of JAUIDY010000172.1, forward strand.
TGCTGGGCAAAGTTGATGGGTGTTTCCCCTGACATGGGTTCGGACTCGGCTTGTAAGAAGTAACTGAAGACATCGTTATTATAAGCTATACGCTAATTATAAGCAAGCCGTTTGGCGCTTTTATGTGCCATAATTGGCATAATCAGCTTGTTACTTATTAGCTTGTTGCTTATATTTGTTTGTCTTCAGTTAATCACTTCTTCCGAGTCCATTATGTCTATCCGCAAGGTCGGTACGATCTACCTCCTCCATTTCGATTCTCCTGTGGGAGATCCCAAGAAGCCGAACGGCTCCGCGCAGCACTATCTCGGCTGGACAAGCCGTACGCCCGAGATCCGCCTTATTGAGCACCAGAAGGGCATGGGGTGTCCGCTTGTTGAGCATGCCCACAACGAAGGCATCGACATCGAAATCGCGCGGACGTGGGCAGGGACACGGGATGATGAGCGCAAGCTGAAGAACCGGAAAAACACGCCTCGGCTCTGTCCGATTTGCAGCCCGAAGGCGATGGACCGGGCCCGTTCACTCAAACCTGCTGCCTAAGCGAAACGACATGACGCCATCCACCAACCCCCGCTTTACAGCCTATGCCCGCCGCCAGGAGGGTGATTCCTTCCGTGCCCCGATTCACCTCTTCGGACCAGAGGCCGTATGGCGGTATGCCGCTTTTCAGGGGGCGATCAGTCATGAGGTCCGTATTACCGACGACGACGACTTTATCGTCTTGCAAGTCGTTGGTGGTGAGCTGTGCTTTCCGACAACAAAAGAAGGCGTGCCTCAGCCGTGGATTGACGATTTCAATCGCAAACTCCAAGACCGCATCGAGCGGATCAAAAGCCCTGCCCCTATTGAGGTAAAATCATGACCGCCCCCGAAGAAACGCCTGACTGGATCTACATGAAGAGCGAAGTGCCGCCGCCCGGTCTCTACATGGTGGCCTTCTCCTCGACGGGGAAAAGTGGCCTGTTTGTGTTGGCACTTCGCATGCAGTACGCGCGTGACTGGACGCCGAAGCAAATCCCCACGACGGGTAGCATCGCCACCATCTATGCCTACCGACCGCTCTCGGCAAGAGAGCATATAGGCTATGCTGCAGGGCTTCCTATCAAGCTCTTCCGCCCTGACGCACCACCGCCTGCAGCATAGCCGTGACCCTTCGGCTCACGCTTTGCAGCATAGCCCTCCCACCCTTATCATTCACCAACAATAACCCATGTCAACACTAACGCTGAACCTCTTGAAGCGCCTGTACTTGGAAGAAGAATTGCCTGCGCTGGTGCGCGAGATCTTGGCCGAACTCAAGAATGAGCAGGGCTGGACGCAAAAGCAGGTAGCTGAGGATATCGCCCTCGATGGCCA
>JAUIDY010000173.1 GCA_030428385.1 Rhodothermia bacterium
CACCACCAGTTCGGTTTCAGGGCCGTAGAGGCGGAAGGTGTATTGCAGGACAGGACTATCGGCGTCGTCCGGGGCTTCCCAGGTGAAGGTGAGCTGGGTGTCATTGGAAGCCGAAACGGCGTCATCCGCCGGGGTGAGTAGCCGAAACGATGAGGGGGCCTGGTCGATGCCGTCGCCTTCCACCACCGTGATTGTCTGGTCGGCGGCTACGTTTTCGATCCGGTCTACCTGCCCGCTCGGCCAGCGGATGACGAGCGAGTCGATCATCGTGGCGGTGCCGAGGCCAAAATGCGCCGACAGGTTGTGGTTTTGCGAGGTCATGCCGTCACCAGCGGTGATCTCGCGGAGTTGGATCTGCCCGTCGATGAAGGCCTCCACACGGGCCCCTACGCCGTAGTGGTTTGATGCCGTGCCACGGGTGTGCACCTTCAGCCAGTGGTTCGTGCCGCCGTCGTTCAGCAGCAGCTTCTCGGTGACGGCCAGGAAAAGGTCCACCCACCCGTCGTTGTTGAAGTCGCCTACCGCCACGCCCATGCCGCCCGTGCTGCCAATATTGGTGTCAGGCAGGATGTCAGTAAACGTCCCGTCGCCATTGTTGCGGTACAAACGGTCCTCGGCCTGCCCGTTTGCTACATACAGGTCTTGCCAGCCATCGTTGTCGAAGTCCGCCGCCGCTACGCCAAAGCTGTCTTCCAACTCCTCACCTTTGACGCCCGCATTAAGCGCGAGGTCGAAGAAGCGGCCTTCTTGCCCGTTCCAGTACAACGTGTTAAAGCCGGGTCGCCTGTCGGTGGCGATGGGCATGTTTGCCACGTAAAGGTCTTGCCAGCCGTCGTTGTCATAGTCGAACCACACCACGCCCCAACTGGCGAGGTCATCGTGGACGCCTGCCGGGGAGTTGATGTCTTCAAAACGCATGTTGCCCTGGTTTTGGAGCAGCACCTTCACCGAACGGCTGGCAAGGCTGCTGCAACTAGCGATAAAAATATCAAAGTCGCCATCGCGGTCGTAGTCCGACACCGCCACGCCATACGAATTGCGCGGCTTCTGCACGTTCGCGGTGCCGGTGCGGTCGGCAAACGTGTGGTAGTCGAGGTTTTCGTAGAGCCGGTTGAATCCATCGTCGCTGCCAATGAACAGGTCTAGCTTGCCGTCGGTGTTAAAGTCGGCCCACGCTGCGCCCTGCGTCAGCGGCTGGGCGGCCAGGATGCCGGTTTGGGTGTTGGACCGGGTAAAAAACGCATCCCCTCGGTTGTGATAGAGAAAGCTGGGCGGCGTCAGGTCTTCAATCAGCAGGTCGAGGAAGCTGTCGTTGTCGTAGTCGCCGAAGACCCCGCCGAAGACAGCGGTTCCTTCATCCGTCAACCCTGCCTCGGTATGTTCGTTTTGGAAAAAATCCCCGGCGTGGTTCAGGTAGAGGTGGTCGAACGTGTAGATGTCCGTCCATCCATCGCTATTCACATCGACGGCGGAGGCTCCTACGCCCCGAAATCCCGTAATTACGCTGCCGCGCAGCAGGTCGGAGGCATCCCTAAAGGTTTGGCTGTTCGCGGGTGTCGCGAGACCTAGCAGGAAGACAAAACAAAGCAGGCAGCGGGCACACATGGCAATCGCAGATAGATGGAGAACGCCTGATGCACAGTACCAGCAGCGGCTTTTTTGTGCAAGGGAAAAAGCAACGCCAGGGGACGGGGGGTTACAACCCAAACGACAGCGCAACGACCTCGGCAGACGGGTTGTAGCGGAGGTCGAGGGTTTGTAGCGCGGGTAGGTCGGAGGCCGCGAAGGGAAGGACGGTGAGTTGGTTGTAGGATAGCACCAGCACCCGCAGCTGAGGCAGTGTGCCCAGTTCCACAGGCACCGCCGTGAGGGGATTAAACGAGGCTGTCAGCACTTCCAGGCGGTCCAGGTCCTGCACGGTGGGCGGCAGCGTGCTCAACTGGTTTTTCCACAAATACAGCCGCTGAAGCTGTTCGAGTTCGCCCACCTCAAGCGGCAGCGCGGTCAACTGGTTTTTCCACAGATGGAACTCCTGAAGCTGCGTCCACGCGCTGATGTCAGGCGGCAAGGTGGTGAGTTGGTTGCTGGACAGGTTGAGCGCGGTCAGTGCATCCAGCGACGTGAGGGCGTCGGGCACCTCGGTCAGGCCCGCGTCGTGTAGCGACACCGCCACCACGCGGTTTTTCTCGACGCGGATGTTGGTCCACTGTGCCACCGGAGCCTGTGTCCAGTTCACGCGGCTCTGGAAGTCAGCGCTGGTGTAGGGATACACCGCCATCAGGGCCAGCGAGTCGGCGGCGAGGGTAGCGGTGCGGGAGCCCGTCTGGAAAGGGCCGAGGAGCCACATGACGAGCACCGCCGCCAGCACCACCGGGATCAGCACCAGCCACACCGTCGACAGCATCCGCCGCGACGTTTCGGGCGTCAGCGTGGCGCTCAGCCCGCGCTTGGGAGCCGGGACAGGTGGAGAGGTGAGGGTGACGGCGGTCTGGCCCATCGCAGCCGCAACCGGCGCGGCCTGCACATTCGGTGTGAGGAAGGCGCGTTGGGGGCTGCTTTCTTGCGCAAACGCTCGCAATGCGGCGGCCATGTCTTCGGCCCGCTGGAAGCGTTGTTCGGGCTCTTTTTCGATGGCCTTCATCACGACCTGCGCCAGCGGCTGCGGGATGGCCGCGTTCATCTGGGAAAGGTCGGGGAAGGGCTCTTCGATGATGGCTTTCATCACGTCGAAGACGCTGCTGCCTTTGTCGAAGGGCAGCTTGCCGGTCAGCATCTCGAAGAACGTGAGGCCGAGCGAAAACAGGTCGCTGCGCTGGTCGGCCTGCCGCAGCCCGCGCGCTTGCTCGGGCGACATGTAGTAGAGCGTGCCTGCCTGCATGCTGTCGGCGGTGGTCACCTCGCCGCCTTCGAAAATGGTCTTGGCGAGTCCGAAGTCCAGCACCTTCACGCCGCCGTCGGGCGTGAGGAGGATATTACCCGGCTTCACGTCGCGGTGGATGATGCCTTTGTTGTGGGCATAGGCAAAGGCGTCCAGCAGCGTCAGCATCAGCGGGATGGCTTCGGCCCAGGGATAGAGGCCGTGCGTCTGCAGGTGTTCTTTTAAGGTGTGCCCTTCCACATATTCCATCACGTAGCAAAACCCAAACTTGGTCTCGCGGGCGCGATAGACGGTGATGATGTGCGGGTGCTTGATCTGGGCCAGGATCTTGGCTTCTTGCCGGAAACGGTGGGCGAACTTGTCGTTGGTCACGTGCCGATCCAGCACGAACTTGATCGCCACCGAGCGTCCCAGCGTCTCGTCGATGCCCCGGTAGACGACCCCAAACCCGCCGCGCCCCAGTTCTTCTTCGATGCGGTAGCCATCTACTTCCTGGCCGATCAGGGTATGGAGGGAGCCATGCATGGGGGTTCGAGCAACGATGTTCGAGGGGACCGGGATCTAGTGCGGGTCAATCCGATGGATGGCAGGTAGGTAGGGCAGGTAGGTGATGCGTGAAACGTAAAACGTGAGGGTGCCTAGCACCACCGTTTGGAAAGGAGTTCACGTTTTACGTTTCACGTTTCAAACACCAAGCCGTACCCTCCATGTCACGGACCAACACGATAGCGCTTAAAATCCGTGCCCGAAACATACAAAATTTGAAGCGGACTGCACATTGATTCTTGAGCCCACATCTCCTTCTTTGTGCAGGATCATCCGCCAAACTGCTACGCCCATGAAAAACGCCGCTTTTGTTCTGCTTATCCCGCTTCTTGTTGCCGCCTGCGAACCAACGGCTCCTGCCTTGCCGCCCCCGGCTCCGTTTCCGGGCGGGACGCTTGTTGACCTGACCTATGCCTACGATTCCACCACGGTCTACTGGCCCACCGCTGACGGTTTTGAGTTGACGGTGGATTTTCAGGGGACCACCGACGGCGGGTTTTATTACGAGGCCAACACGTTCCGCTCGGCTGAGCACGGCGGCACGCACCTCGACGCGCCCATCCACTTCGCCGAAGGCCGACAGAGCGTCGACGAGATTCCGCTGGATCGGTTGATCGGTCCCGCAATACTCATCGACGTGACCGCGCAGGCCGCTGACAACCCCGACTATCAAATTACGCAGGCCGACATCGAGGCGTGGGAAGCGACGCACGGGCGAATCCCGGATGGCAGCATCGTGTTGCTGCGCACGGGCTACGGGCAGTTCTGGCCCGACCGCGAACGCTACATGGGCACCGCCGAGCGTGGTTTTGAAGCCGTGGCCTTGCTCCATTTCCCCGGCCTGCACCCCGACGCCGCCCGTTGGCTCACCACCGAGCGGAGCATCCACGCCATCGGCCTCGACACGCCCAGCATCGATTATGGGCAGTCCACGCTGTTCGAGTCGCACCAGATCCTGTTCGCCGAAAACATCCCTGCCTTCGAGAACGTCGCCAACCTCGACCAACTGCCGACCACGGGATTTTCCATCATCGCCCTACCCATGAAGATCCGCGACGGAAGCGGCGGGCCGCTGCGTATTGTGGCCGTCGTGCCGTAAGGAGGGAAGGGGGAAGTGGTTGGAGGGAAGCGGGGGCTATTTCAGCAGCACCAGTTGCCGTGTTTTGCTGAACGCGTCGCTGGAGAGGCGGTAGATGTAGACCCCGCTCGCGAGCGGTTGTCCGGCACCGTCGCGCCCGTCCCAGGTGACCTGGTAGAACCCGGCATCCTGTGGCTGATTCACCAACGAGCGCACGCGCCGACCGAGTAAGTCGTAGATCTCCAACTGTACGGTGCTGCCCGCCTGTGATTCCGGCAGGGCGTATTCGATCTGCGTCTGGGTACGGAACGGGTTGGGGTAGTTGGCAAGCAACGTTAACACTTCGGGTTGTTCTGCGTCCACCGCTGCCTGCACGGCATCCACCGTGCCGATGAAGAGGCGGTAGTGACTTTCTTCCGCGGTGGGCACCAGGGTAAGGGTTGGCTGGGCGTGCAGGTCGTAGGTCTTGGCGGTGCGCCGGTCCAGCAGCACCACAGCGTCGTTGGAAAAAGCACCCAGGTTTTCAGCGTCGAGGGCGAGCACGGCGCCGGGGGTGGTTTGCAGCGTGAGGTCGAATGTGCTGCCCGTAGGCTGGCGGGGCTGCACCTCGATGGCCCAGCGTCCCCGTTTTTGCTCGAAGGCGGCGTTGACGAGCCGTAGCTGCGTGTCGCCAAACAGTTCCGCCGGAGCTTGGTGGTCCTGCTTGTCAAAGCCGATGTCGGCGGCGTCATCGAGGCCCACCTGCACCGTGGTGAGGCGTTGCTCGGCCTGGGATACGTGCAGACTAATCAGGGGAGGGGAAGCGGGCGTTGTGCTGGATCCTACAGCCGGGGGATAGGGCACGTTGAGGGCGGTCAGTCCGGTGGTGTTTTCGAAATAGTACGCTTGTCCGTTGTTGACCACGGGGGAGGCGAAGAAGTCGTCTTGTCTGAACGAGCCGTTATAGCTCCACAGCGGTGCGGCGAAGTCGTTGTTGTACTGCTGCACCAGCGACCACGGGATGTCTACCTCGAAGGGGTTGGAAATGATGTTCCAGCCCGTATGGACGGGGATGGCATAGACGCCATCCTCTGAAAGCGGAACGGTGGGGGCGTCGTTGCCAGGGGTCCACACGGTGTTGCTCAGCAGCCAGAAGCCGCGCCCGGGCGACAGGTTAAAGGTGCCCGAGCCGTTGTATTCCATGAGGTAGTCTTCGGGGTCGTCTTCGTTGGCGCCGGTATCCCAGAACACCCGCCAGTCTGTGCCAGGCGTGCCGGTGAGCGTGGCGGCAATAGACTGGTTTTGATTGCCGGGAAGCGCGACGAGGCGGTAGCTGCCGGGCTGTTCCGAGTTCCCAAAGGACCGGTTGATGGAATAGGAAATCGACGACGGGTAGTTGATGGAAACCGTCACAAACACACCCTCTTGTACCTGGCCGCCGTTCCCGTCATTGGCGGTGACGGTGATAGTGGCGGTACCAACGGCATGGGCCGTGATGGTAAACTGGGAGCCTTGCACAGACCCCGTGGCAACAGCAGGCGTGTCGCTGGAGGCGTTGTAGGAAAGCACATCGCCATCAGGATCGCTGAAGAAGTTATTCAGGTCAATCGCCGAAGTGGTATTTCCCGCGAGGAGTTGCACGTCGTCGGGGTGGGTGTCGAGTTGCGGCGGCTGGTTGGTGCCACACGTAACGCCCGTACTTTGCACATCGGTAATGGCCGCCAGCCACGATTGAAAACCCGCGTCGGGCGGCTCGCAGAGGTCGGTGTTGCCAAACTGAAACGACGTAAGTGCCAGGTTGGTCAAGGTAAGTGGCAAAGTGCCGGTCAGGCTCGCGTTGTCGTTCAAGAACAACTCGGACAGGTTGGTTAAATCACCCAGTTCGTCAGGAAGCGTCCCCGAAAGTTGGTTGAACTCCACGCTGAAGAATATCAGGCTGGTCAGGTTACCTAGCCCGTGTGGAATCTCGCCCGTCAGTTCGTTGGTGCTCAGGTCCAGTTCCGACAGGTTGGTGAGGTTGCCGAGGGCAACGGGGATGTCGCCATCGAGTTCGTTGTTGTCGAGGTGCAACCCGTTCAGGTTGGGGATCGACCCCAATTCGGGCGGGATGCTTCCGTCCAACTTGTTGTCGTGCAGCGAGAGGAAGGTCAGGTTGGCGAGGTCGCCAAGCTCCACCGGAATGGCTCCGTTCAGATCGTTGCTGTTCAGATCGAGGCTGTTCAGGTTGGTGAGGTTGCCCAGTTCAGGCGGAATCGTGCCGGAAAGTTGATTTAAATACAACCCCAGGTCACTCAGGTTGGTGAGGTTGCCCAACTCGGGAGGTATCGATCCGGTGAGTTGGTTTTCCTCCAGAAACATCTCCGTGAGATGCACCAAATCGCCTAATTCGGAAGGAAGTGTTCCACTCAGTTGGTTATTGGCAAGCACCAGGCTGGTGACGAGCCCATCTACTTCAGCAACGCCAAACCACACCGGCACCGGATCGCTCAGCCAGCCCGTGTTGTTCGTCCAGTTGTCGCCGTCGGTGGCGTTGTAGAGCGCAACGAGCGCTTCACATTCTTCCTGCGGCACGTCGCTTTGGGCGGCGCAGTCATAGCTACTCGTACACACAACGCCGGTGCGTTGCAGGGTAGTAATGCCGCTGAGCCAGTTCTGAAAATCAGCGTCGGGCGGTTCGCACAAGCCGGTATTGTCAAACTGGAAGGTCGTCAGGGGCATATTGATGAAGGAGAGCGGCACCGAACCCGTAAGCCCCGCATTATCTTTCACCCGGAGATCTTGCAAACTTGTAAGGTTGCTTAACGCTGCGGGAATGGACCCGGAGAGTTGGTTACCCTCAAGGTTGAGGATGGTCAGGTTCGTCAGATTGCCCAGTTCCACAGGAATGGACCCGGAGAGTTGATTATTGCCCAGATAGAGGATATTCAGGTTGATCAGATTGCCCAGCTCAACCGGAATGTCTCCATCAAACCCATTAATGCCCAGGAAGAGATAATCCAGGTTGGTCAGGTTGCCCAGTTCAACCGGAATCGTTCCGGAGAGGTCGTTGGCCCCGACGTCAAAGTTAACCAGGTTGGTGAGGGTGCCCAATTCTGGGGGAAGACCCCCCGTGAGGTCGTTGTTGTACAGATAGAGTTGGGTGAGATTCGCCAGGTTGCCCAACGCAGGAGGGATGGTGCCGGTGAGTTGGTTTTGGAAAAGGTCTAATTGAATGAGGTTCGTTAAGTCACCCAATTCTGAGGGAATCGTCCCTGAAAGTTGATTGCGATTTAAGTCGATACGTGTGACGCGGTCTTCTTCTACCGTCACGCCAAACCAGGAGGAAACGGGATCAGAAAGCCAGCCCGTATTGTCCGTCCAGTTTGCCCCATCCGTCGCGTTGTAGAGTGCCACCAGGGCAAGGGAGTCTTGTTCGTTAATGGGGGGGGCGGCAGCGGTGGCAATGGGTTCGTGGGCGAACGGGAATACAACGTTGCTTCTACAGACCCGGAGCGCTTCCCAGAATCGTGTTTCGTCGCTCGGTGTGTATCGTTCGAGTTGCTGATGCTCCAACTGAATCCCGGAACATGCGGCATCTGCCTGCTCTTGAGACGACGGAGTTTGGGCTTGCACAAGGGGCGTCAACCAGAGGAGAAAACCTAGAAAGCTGATATAACCTTTATACATAGCGTTCTCTTTAACACGCTTGATATTTCATTAAATGCCGTAAGCCCCTTCGCATTATGGACGACCCGGCGGAAGAGGAATGCCACCGATGGGGTCGGGGTCGTCGTCGCCATCGGCGGTCATGAGCACGGCCACGAGGGTAGCTGCTCCGGCCACCACGGCACCACCGCCCACCAGGGCCCAGGTGGGCAATCCCCGTTTTCTTCCGGGCACCTGGGCCGGTGGAAGAATGGTTTCGGGATCGGGGACGGGCGGTTCTTGCCGAACCACCACAGACACAGGCGGCTGCGTCGTAGAAAACTGGAACACGGCGTCTGTCGCGGGCCATCCTCCGGGAAGCCCCCCTGCATTGATGGTGCGCACGCGCCAGAAATAGGTGGCGCTGACGGTGTCGGGGAGGCTCACGTTAAACACGCTGGCCAGCACCCCGGACGTATCCGCAACCAGGCTAGCAAACGCGGTGTCCTGGGCCACTTGAACGTCATAGGCCTGGGCATTGGCGACCACCCGCCAGAATAAGCTCACATCAAACGGCTGGTCGGTGGCTCCGTCTTCGGGCAGTACCAGCGCTGGGGCAGGAAGAAGCTGGGCTTGTTGTTCATCCTCCATCATTTCGCGCACGCGGGCCACCATGGTGCGAAAGGGCGGGTTGTCGCGCACGGGGTCGGGTTGGTAGTTGGGCACCCGTTCCAGGAGTTCGCGCAGGGCAGTCTCGGCCTCCAGTTCCAGGTTCTTGGCGAAATAGGCCCGCCCCAGCAGCAGATAGGCCCGCTCTTCGGCCTCGCCTTCTAACTGACCGCTTTTGAGGCATTCATCCAGCATCAAAATGGTGTCATCCAGACGGCCATCGAAATAGCTGGCCTCGGCCCGTTGGGTGACATCTTCGCATGATACTTGGGCAGCGGCCTGCTGG
>JAUIDY010000174.1 GCA_030428385.1 Rhodothermia bacterium
AATGCTTCCTGGACCGAATTCCCGGCCACATACGCCTGGGTGAGGGCATCCTGGGCGCGTACCCAGGTCTCGGTCTCTGCGGAGGTCATCTCTTCCAGCCATCGGTAGGGATCCCCGATGGGTAGGTTATGATAAACATCAACCTGGTCCACGCGGCGTGTTTCGGGATAAGACAGGGGCTGGGCGTTTACCGGAGTGGAAAGGCCCCCAAAAACATAGAGGAAACCCATAAGGAATAAGGAAAAGCGGTTCATGGTTGTTGATAAGATTGTCCAGCACAATAGAAGTGGAGCCACAGTATCGTTTTCCCCAATTGGCGGCCTGAGGGAAAGGCGAGGTTTTTCTATAGATTCGCTGGGGCCCTTCCAGAGGCAAACCTCCGTTGCTATCCTGCGTACCGACGCAACGTCTATCTGTCATCCCAAACCCTCCCTGGATTACTAAACAGTGCAATCCCTCACCTCCAACTCGTTTTACATTGCCGAGTGGGTTGTTCACCCGCTGCTCAATCGCATTGAAGGGCCGGAGGGCGAAGTCCGCGTGGAGCCGAAGGTGATGGAGGTGTTGTGTTTTCTTGCTGCCCAACCCGGAGAAGTCGCCAGCCGCGAAGCGCTATTGGAAGGGGTCTGGGCAGGCACTATTGTCACGGACGATGTATTGACGCGGTCTATTTCTGCGTTGCGCAAGGTATTTCAGGATAACCCACGCGCACCAGCAGTGATTGAGACCATACCGAAAACGGGGTATCGACTTATAGCCTCGGTCCGACCCACACAGAGGGGCGATCAGGTACCTGCGACACCGGTGCTTGAATTAAATGTGACCCCGCCGGGTGCTTCGAAAAAGAAGAACGCAGCGCCGCGTTGGCAAAAGTGGGGTGTTCTTGTATTCATAATTATAGTAGGAGCAGGGATCTGGGCCTGGCTTCGCCCCGATCCTCCTGCGCCTGTATTGCAGCCCTTGCCCCTTACCACGAGTGCAAATCAAGAAGTCAACCCTGCACTGTCGCCGGATGGAAACCAGGTGGTCTATGCCTGGAGCGGGGCAGAAGGGGAAAACTGGGACATATACATACGCCTATTGGATGCCACTCATGCCGTCCGCCTCACGGATGATCCAGCCGGTGAAAACGCCCCTGTTTTTTCTCCTGATGGGCAGTGGGTAGCGTTTATGAGATACACCGCCGAGGGGTGCCAGCTTTACCGGGTCGCCGTGGTTGGTGCTCCGACCGAGCGGCTCGGGGCATGTTCGGGCAATATTTATCCCGATTTAGCGTGGTCGCCTGATGGCGCGTGGTTAGCCTTTTCATCACGAGATTCGGAAGGTGACGCCTTTGGGATCACCTTGATTGGAATCGATGATGGCAGAAGTGTAGAGGTGACCCGTCCAGCCGCGACCAATTGGGGAGACCACGATCCGGTTTTTTCCCCTGATGGAAAAAGTATTGTGTTCACCCGGAGTGCGTCGGAAGGCATACAGGATTTATATCGGGTGTCGTTGGAAACAAGGCAGGAAACCCGACTCACGTTTGATGGGCGAAATATTAGCGGCCTAGACATGATGCCCGGTGGGAATTTGGTTCTTTTCGCCTCAAATCGGGGAGGGACGTATGGATTGTGGACCATCCCTATCGATGGCGGTACCCCCGAACTAGTGTTGACCACCGGTTGGAAAGTTACCAAACCCACTGTGAATGGAGGGCGGCTGGTGTTTGAACAAGGACAGTCTGACACCAACCTATGGCGGATGTGGAATCCAGCAAGCGATAGCAGTAGTGGCCCTGCACCCATCCTCGCCTCAACAAGGTGGGACATGCACCCCAGTATATCTCCGGAAGGAGACCAGATCGCCTTTGCCAGCAACCGAACCGGTTTTTATGAAATTTGGATCGGTGATAGCAGCGGGCAGCAGGTATCACAGCGCACCCGTTTTCAGGGGCCGTTTACAGGCACCCCTCGCTGGTCTCCCGATGGTTCGATGCTTGCTTTCGATTCTCGTCCCGAAGGCCATGCCGATGTCTATGTGATGCCGTCGGCAGGGGGGCAGCCCCGGCGACTCACCGACACCGCTGCCGATGAATTGGCCGCCTCTTGGTCACGCGATGGTGCTTGGATTTACTTTGCCTCCAGCCAGGGCGGTTCGTGGAACGTGTGGAAAACGAGGGCAAATGGAGAGGGAGCACCTCTGCAAGTTACGTCGGACGGCGGGTTCGCAGCACAAGAATCCACTGATGGTCATTCCCTCTTTTTTACACGGCCGGATGAACCCGGGCTTTGGAAGATGCCGATTGACGGAGGCACGTCCACAAAAATTTTGAACCATCCCTTGATTGAAGACTGGGGCCATTGGCAGGTGCGCCCGGACGGCATATATTATATCCAGCGTCGGCCCATATTACAGATCATCCATTTTAATCCGTCTCTCGGTACCTCATCCGCCGTGGTGTCTCTAGCGGCAGAAATACCTCGATACGATGCGGCCTTCGACGTTTCGCCCGGCAGTAACTGGTTCATCTGGGGGCAAACGGATCATCATACCGTAGATTTAATGGTCGTCCACAACTTTTATGGCCCCTAATCGGTTGTGTTGGTGCGTGCGAGGAGGGAACCCGCTTGCTTTGGGTTGCCTTTCCATCATACTTTGTCAATCTTCATCGACTCGGCATTGAAAAGGGATCACAACCATGCCCGTCAAGCTTGTTGTAACTAAGGTGAATGAACCGGATAGTCCGGATGAATACGTATTCGAGCAACTGCCGGTGGTCGTGGGCCGAGCAGGCGGTAGCCATTTGATGTTGCCTGACCTGAAAAAAGTAGTCAGCAAGGAGCACGCACGGATCGACGAACACGAAGGCCAGTATTTTCTGACGGACTTGCACAGCAAAAACCACACGTTCCTTAACGGGGAGCGGGTGGCCGCCGGGCAACCGTACCCCATCAACGAGGGCGACTCGTTCAGCATCGGGGATTTTATCATGCAGTTTTTGCCCATCGCCGTTAGCGCGATGGACTTTGATGAGCGGACGGTTTTTGACTTTAACGCAACCAGCAATCCCTTTGAAGAAGCCGCGCATCAATTGGTTAATGTGGTGCAGGAAATTCGTGCGGCGTATGATCAGGAGGCGGCCTCTCATCGTCAGGATTCGTTGCGCAGCGCTATCCAGATGGCCTTGCTAACTGGAGGCAACGCTGTCGATCAACATGAGGTGGTTTCGGTCATTTCAGAAATCCTTTCCCCCCAGCAAACCGTCCTTCACAAGCTGCCCCCTTCCGAAACCATCACACAGGAGCCCGAGCCCGTTCCACAGCCGGAGATTCCTCCGTATTTCCCGCAACCAACCAACGCTCGCCAAGAACGCGTGCTTGGCGTGTTTGCAGAAGCGGGGGCCCAACTGGTAAGCGTGCCGTGGCAATTTCGGTATGAGTTTATCGGGCAGACCATCATGCAACCGACCGACACGGCGTTTTTGTATGAGGGAGATGGGGAGATGCTTAAGAACGCGTTGCTCTCCCCCGAAGTAAGCGACCAGGAATTTGAGGATAGGCTGGGGCACTTGCGGCAAGCATTACGCGAGCTTACCATGCACCAAGTGGCGTTGCTTGATGGGTATAAAGCCGCGGTACAAGAGGGCGGGACCCGCATGCTCGATACCCTGGACCCTGATGTGGTTGCTGAACAACTCGATCTGGATAGCCCCATTTTTAAACTACTGCCGAGTCGGGCCAAAGCCGAAGTGGTAGAGGTGCTAGAGGATCGCGTCGATGAAATGCGGCGCGACGATTGGTCGGTGGTGGAACAGCGGGCCTATCGCCCGTCCTTCATCAAGGCGTATTTGGCCCGCATGACCTCTTCGCCCCGTTAGGCACCTGCTTTTTAAGGGGTGAGAATACCAATTCGTGCTTGAGGATCTGAGGAAGGATGTACTACCTTGCGTCGTAGTCCGAAATTAATGATGAACCGGCAAATTTTATGAACGGTACGCTTTTGAAAGGAAGCATCTTCGCATGGCTTTGTGTGAGCCTGATTCTGGTGAGTGGCTGTGGAAGCGCACCCCCCGTGGTTTCCATACAAGGAGCCTCTGATTTAAATGCAGGTGGCAACGCCGCCAACGTGCGGGTATACCAACTCTCCAACAATACCAACTTCCTGAACACCTCCATTGAAGCCTTCTGGAGAAGCGACGAAGAGGCGATCGGCGATGAGTTGTTGAGCAGCGAAAGTTTTTTGCTGTATCCCAACTCGGTAGAAGAGTTTGAACTGGAAGTAGACGAAAACGCTCGCTACATCGGAGTGGCCGTCGATCTACGCCAGCCCGACCGGGAACGGTGGCGGGCCGTCTATCCAGCCACGGACTTGAAGAAAAAGCGTATCGTTGTGTCTGTACGTACCGATCATCTGGAATTGCAGGTCCAATAACCCGCGACCGTTAGCCCATCGTTTGGGGTCGCACACTCTTACACATACCATACAATGATCGAAGATCGCAGGCGGGTAGTCTGGTTCGAGGGGATGACGCTGGACCCGCACCATTTTCAGCAAGCGGACCGGTTTCTTGTGGGCACACTAAATGCACGCGTCCGGGCTGCTCAGCATTTCGATTGGGGGTTAACCAAGCTCACCATTGATCAGGAACGGCTTGCCAATGGGGAGTTGGTGGTGAGCCGGTGCAGCGGCGTCATGCCGGACGGCTACGTCTTTGATGTCCCCGAGACGGATCCAGCCCCCATGCCCCGGAATGTGGCCGACTATTTTCCGCCAACTCAGCCGCGCCTGGATGTCTATCTGGCCTTACCATCGGAGCGGCAAAGTGGTGCCAATTTCAGGCTTCAAGATTCTGAAAACCAGCGAGAAACACGGTATTTGTCCGAAACCATCAGTGTAGCGGATGAAAACACGGGCATTGATGAGCGACAGATCGAGGTGGGGCGTTCGCAGTTCCAGATTCGGTTCGGGCAGGAGCCGCTTCAGGAATACACAACGGTGCAGGTTGCCAGCGTCAAACGCGATGCCAGCGGGGCGTTTCTACTTGATGAGACCTTTGTTCCGGCCACACTCAGTATTGGCGCATCCGCTCGCTTGCTCAACATCGCCCGGCGCTTACTGGAGGTCTTGGTGACGAAAAGTGCGGAATTAGTGGGGCGGCAGCAAGGCATCCTGCGTCAGCGGGAATTGTCGCCTGCCGACTTGGCAGTACTTGGGCTCATGGGATCGGTGAACCAGCATATCCCGTTGCTTAACCATATGCATACCACCTTGGGCCACCCCGAGGACCTGTACAAAACCATGCTTTCGCTGGCGGGGAGTCTCACGACCTATCTAGCCACGGTGCCAGCCCAACCACGCGACTTCCCCATGTACGATCATGGTAGTCCTACGGGGGCCTTCAATCGGCTCGATGGCTTGTTGATGGAAATGCTTGGTGGGGCGAAGCCACAGGCGAATTACCTCGAAATACCGCTCACGGAAGTACGCGAAAACCTGTACCAGGGCACGTTGGATGACACCATCATCAACGAAGCCACAATGTTTTTGATTGCCCGGAGTGACGACGTTTCGGAGGATCAACTGGTGACCAAGCTGCCCCAGATGCTCCGTGTCGCATCGCCCGAAGTGATTGATGCCGTGCTGCGGAGTTATATCCGTGGATTAACCGTGGAGCATACACACCGCTTGCCTTCGGGTATGCCCGTGGACCAACAGGCCAATTATTTCCAGGTTCAAAAGCGGGGGCCCTTCTGGGAAGCTATTCAAAACAGTAAGTCCCTCTCCATTTTTATTCCAGAGGAGTTCAGTACGGTACGCTTGCAACTTGTCGCCGTGATGTCCCCTTAGTAAAAAAATATGGCCTGTTATTGGTCCATCTGATGCGTAAAGAACGCACGGTATCACAAAAGGAAATGCTAACATAACAACGTAGAATCGGCATGGCATCCCAGCCTGTGTCTCCGTACTTTCGAAGCACACGCAAGACCGACTTGGATGTCACTTGCCTTAACTAGACTATTCGCCTGACCAAGCGTGTGGCTATGCACGTAGCCTATGATCAACCCGGGGTGTTCCAGCAAGCCAACGTCCAAAAGCGACTGGCTGAGGTGTTCGCCCCATGCTTTACCCTCACCCTGCAACTCCGAGCGTCGGAGGATTTTGGGCATGCCGAGACCCTGCGGCGACGGATCAAGGATCTGTTGGAGACGACGGGGCGTCAGGCCACCCGTATGGGTGCTTCCTCTGAAGATGTGAGTGAGGCGACGTTTGCCCTGATCGCCTTCATCGACGAGACCATCCTGTCGTCGAACTGGATGCAGCGAGACCAATGGGTTGCCCGCCCCTTGCAGCTTGAATATTACAACCGCTACGACGCGGGGGAGGAGTTCTTTGTCAAGCTGGAAATGTACCTCAAGCAGCCCGATCACAAGGCCGAACTGCTTGAAGTGTTTTACATGTGTATGACACTTGGCTTCAAGGGACGGTACCAGATTCACGAGCAGGAGCGTTTGCGAACGTTGATTGAAGAGACGTATGGGGTGTTGCGGCGTACCCTGCGGCTCGGTGAAGAGATGTTGTCACCCCACGGGAAGCCCCGTGATCAAGTCGTCGCAGAGGTCCAACGTAAGCTCCCCGCCTGGATCATCGCCGTCATCGCGGCTGCCATTGCCGTTTTGGTGTATTTCGGGCTCAGCCTGATCATGTCCAACAGCGCCAAAGACGCCGTCGACGAGATTCAAAACATTCCCCGCGTTGAAGTAGCGCGCTAAACTCGGAGCGCTTGGCGTTCCATAAGCTCTCCTCAGTTACTATGAAGTGGCTGTTACGCGTATTAAAAAACCGCTATTTCCTTATTGTTTTCGGCTTCCTGCTTGCCGTGTCGCTGATCCTGGTATTAGGGGCTGCGCTGGAGTGGAGTTGGATCATCCGCTTACTCGGTATCATCGGTGTGCTCATCGTCTGCATGCTGCTGATCGTGCTGAGTTTTGTGCGGGCCAACCGAAGCGCGGATCGCATCGAGCAGGCCATTCGTCAGCAGGCCGAGCAGCAACTCGTCAGTACCCGCCCAGACCGACGTGCCGAAATTGAGGAATTGCAGCAGAGCCTCAACAAAGCCATCGATCAACTAAAGACGTCGAAGCTGGGGCGTGGGAAACGGGGGCGTGCGGCGCTTTATGCTCTTCCGTGGTACATGTTTGTGGGGCCACCAGGGGCAGGGAAAACCACGGCGATCGCCAATTCTGGGCTGAACTTTCCCATCGGAAGTGACAGGGTCCGGGGTGTAGGCGGCACCCGGAATTGCGACTGGTTTTTCTCCGACCAGGCCATCCTGCTCGACACTGCCGGTCGGTACATGACCGAACAGCAGGACGAAGAAGAATGGCTTTCTTTTTTGGACACCCTCAAGGCGCAGCGTTCGGCGCAGCCCATCAACGGCGTCATCGTGGGTATGTCGATGCCGGATCTGCTGAACGCGTCGCCCGACGAAATTGAATGGCACGCTGACAATATCCGCCGTCGGGTGGATGAGTTGGTGGCGCGGCTTGGCGTCAAATTTCCCATCTACCTCGTCTTTACCAAGGTCGACTTGCTGCAAGGGTTTGTTGAGTTTTTTGGTGAACTATCGCGTCGGGAGCGTGAACAAATCTGGGGAACCACGCTGAGTCAAGAGCAACAAGCCAGTGGTGATCTTCGGCGGGTTTTTGAGGAAGAGTACGAGCGGCTTTTTGACTCGCTGATCGACCGGCGCTCGGCCCGGCTTGCGCACTCGATGAAGCGGAGCGAGCGGCAGAAAGTATATGCATTCCCTTTGCAGTTTGCCCAGACAAAGGATCGGATCGCCACGTTTATTTCGCGGCTATTTCAGCCAAATCCTTATCAGGAAAGCCCCACGTTTCGCGGCTTTTATTTCACCAGTGGTACCCAGGAAGGCATTCCGCTAGATCGCGTCATCCAGGCCATGGCGCAGCAATTCGAGCTTTCGGGCGCGATGCAGGATGACTTCCCGATGCAAACGGAGGCCAAGAGCTATTTCATCAAGGACCTCTTTACGGACGTGATCGTGCCGGACCAGTTTATGGTTAGCAGCACGTCCAAGGCCTCTCGGCAAGGGAGTTTTCAGCGCTGGGGGATTATGGCAGGGTCGCTGATTCTGATGCTTTTGTTTATCGCGGCATCCACGCAGGCCTTTATCCGAAGCAGCGCCGACCTGAGTGCGTCGAAAGCCGTGGCGGCTCCGGCAGCCCAGGTCCAGTGGTCTGAGCTTCCGGCCTCTCCCCAAAACCTCGACCGTGTGGAAGCGGTGAACCAGCAAATCGACGCATTGGGAGGAATCCCAATCCTGAGCCTGGGCCTGAGCCGGAAAGGTACCATCCGAGAACCACTGGAAGACCTCTACGTTGATAAATCCACCGATTTTGTGCAGTCGTTGCCTCTCAGCCGCATCGTACAGCGCATGCGCGCATCGTCCAACCAGGCGCGGGTGGAAGGTCTCGAACGGGAACAGTTGTATTCTGATCTCAAGGCGTATCTGCTGATGACCAGCGAGACGGCCCGTCTCGAGGACGAGTCTCTGGAAGCATTCTTACGACGCTATCTGATTGACCTCGGCACGAATGAACTGGAACCTCATCTCGACGCCACCACACGAGGAGATGTGCAAATTCGTGTGGAGCCGCTTGTCGACACCTATCTAGCCGCATTAAGAGAAGGAGACGCCATTTCCTTCGGGGAGGATGCTACGTTGGTGGCCCGGGCGCGGCAGAGCATCATCGAGCCGCCTAGTATTGCGGCGATTTACAACCGCTTGCGACAGGAAGGCGCCACCACCACCCAGCCTTTCCGGCTGTCCGACGCCGTGCCAGGGCGGTACCTCAGCTACTTTAGCGGGGAGCCTGAAGTGTCCGGCTTTTTCACCAAACAGGCATGGGATGGCTACGTCGCCGAAGCCATTGAAGAAGAAAGCGCCGATCCAGGGCGCGACGATTGGGTCGTGGGACGTGCTCAGAGCGAAATCCCCGCTGAGTACGTCCCA
>JAUIDY010000024.1 GCA_030428385.1 Rhodothermia bacterium
CCGGTCGTAGGTATCGTCCGTGCTCGCATCATCAACACAAAACACCTCGATGTTGGCCTGCTGGATCAGGATGCTCCTCAGCGCCGTCTCGATCCACGCAGCCGCGTTGTACATCGGCACCACCACGCTGATCAGCGACGCGTCCACCCTGGGGCGCTCGCAGGAAATTACGTCGGTTACAGCCAAATCCTGAATCCATGACTTGAGCAAATGACTACGCCGTATCTCGTCATCTACCAGACACACGCGTCCGCCCTGACCAAACACCCTTGCATTAAATGCCTCGGGAGTGTGGTGGCCCAACGGTCTGGCTAAAACGGTTTGTAACACAGCAGCGGTCTTTTTCAAGCAGCTTGTTCAACCAACTGATACCGGGCGAGCACCTGACGGGCGTGTGCTTCCAGCGGCGCACCTTCCATGATGTTGCCTGCAATCACAGCCTTCAGGTCAGAAGAATAGTTCGCCAACGGGTCGTTTTTGCAGAACTTGAGGTGCAAAAAACAGCCTTCTTCCGGGCGCACCGTTAGTTCACGGCGGTGTTCGCTATCCGTGCAGGGTGAGTCCAGCCCCTGCGTCCAGTGTTTGCCGAGTCCGTAGCGGGCAAACCGCCACGGAAAGAGGCGCGGCTCGCAAGAATCGCGGGTCAGCACGGTCACCCACCACGGCAGAGCTGGCACACTCAGTTGGGCCAACAGCGGCTCGCGGTCGGTACAGCGCGGGGCGATATAACAGGTGCGGTTCGGATGCACGTTGCGTCCAAAAAACGAAAGGACGGGCTTTTTTTCCTCCTGCCATGCCTGGAAGGCACGGACGAAGGTATCCAGTGCGATCATATCGGCATCCCACTTGAGCACATAGGACCGCGTACACCGCTCCAAACACCAGGAATAGTAGGTGGCCGAAAGATGGGGTGAATCTTGGGTCTCGGGGTTGGTCGAATAGTCCCAATTTTCTTTCCCTACACGCAGGATTTCGTAGGGGTATGAAAACGTCCGCACCTTGTCGGGATACGTCGCGGCCAGTTCTTCGATGATCTGGGGCGTGGCGTCGGTGCTCAGGTTGTCGATCAGCACCACTTCTTCAACCAGATCGATGATGGAATGCACCGCCGCATACAAAAACTCCTCTTCGTTCTTGACCCGAATCATGGCCGATACTTCTTTGCGCCGTGGTTGGGCAGCTTCTGCCACCAGCCAGGCCCGTTGTTCATCACGTGTCATAAGGGGAGACAAAGGGGATAACGAAGGAGGGTGCGACTAGATAGGCATTCGACGGGATGCATTCAATTTAATCATCTACTTTTTCACAAGGCTTTTCCAGCGACAAGAGGCTGTCCTCGCTATCCAAGCACCGCCTGAAGCATCTGCTCGGTGGCTTGCGGCGCCGTATAGGCCTCTGTGCCAAGCTGAATTTCATAACAGGGCATGGACAGCGCCACCTTTTGGCACCGCTGGAGCAACGCCTCGACGGGAGGCAAGAGGGCTCCGGTCAGGTTAAACACCTCGGCTTTATTCCGCCAGGTGTTGGCACCAAACAGGGCCTCTGGAAAACGCGTAGCTACTTCGTCGGGCGAAAGGGGCACAGCGCGCATGGTGCCTGCTTCGTGCATGACGCGGGGAAACAGCATGGCACGGGGAAGGGCCTGCGCCTGGGGCGTAGCCCCATGAATGGACAGGAATTGCGCCGGGGTAAACCCATAACGCCCGTCGCCCCACGCCTTCAGCGGGATGCCGCGCTCGGTGCTTTCATCGAGCGTACAATGGTGGTAAAACGTAGACGCCTCCAACTGCTCCCGCACGTCCGGAAACAGCGGCAGCATCGCCGAGCGGATGGTGGCCAGCGTAGGGATGCCCCGCATAAACGGCGGGTCGGCATCCAGCGCGATGTAGATGCGATCGTTGGAAACATAACGAGCCTCGGTGCTCCGCAGAAAATGGGTCAACAACGAGGTTTTTCCTGCGTTTTTGGTGCCCACCATCAGCAGCCCGTTGTCGCCAAAGGCCACCCCCGAGGCATGTAAAAACACGCCGCCCTGCTGCATGTAGTGGTTCATCACGTATTCGCGCAGCACCCGCATGAGCGGAATCCGAAAGCGGGGCCGCTCGCCCGTAATAAGGCGCACCTCCCGGTGGTCGGGGCGGACCTGAAAGAACGTGCGGAACTTGCTCTCATACATCGTCAGCCATTCCGTCTCGTCGTTCCATACGGGCAGCGTAATGATGCTGTTGTCGAGTGCAAACACCTCTTTGTGGGCCTCGCTGTCCACGGATCCTTGTTGCATGAGGGCGTCAAACAGGGCCACATCCTCCATCAGTTCGATGGCTACATCAAACCGCCGTGGCTCCTCTGCAACGCCAAAGAACGGGTGCAGGAACTCGGTCAGCCACACCACATGGCCCGCCACCGGCGAAGCAACGCGAAACGTAAGGTCGAGGAAGGTGAAATAACGAACCATGCAAGCTACTCAGGAATAAAGAACAATCAGACCTGCTCCATCTGCTTGCGGTGCAGGGCATACAGGTCGGCGTAGTGCCCGCCGTGGGCAATCAAGTCATCGTGGGTGCCATCCTCAATGAGGCGTCCATCGTCAAGCACCAGGATACGGTCGGCCATCTGGAGCGTGGAGAAGCGGTGCGAAATCAGCAGGGTGGTGTGCCCCCTGGCGAGGCGGCGGAACTGCTGAAACAGCGCATATTCGGCGCGGGCGTCGAGGTGGGCCGTGGGCTCATCCAGAATCAGGATACACGCCTCGCGGGCAAAGGCACGCGCCGTCGCCAGCGTCTGCCACTGCCCGCCCGACAGGTTGTACGTCCCAAACACCCGCCCCAACATGGTGTCGTACTGCGCCGGTAGCGACTGAATGAGTTCGTCGGCCTCGGTCATCTGCGCGATGCGGCGCACCTGTTCGCGGTCGTTCAGCAGTTGCTCCCAGTTGCCATAGGCGATGTTTTCCGCCGCCGTAGCTTCGTAGCGCCCAAAATGCTGCAACACAAACGTGATGCTGCGTTGCAGGTCGGCGATGTCGTACGCGCGCACGTCATGCCCGTCAACCAACACGCGCCCTTCGGTGGCTTCATAGAGCCGACAGATGAGTTTGACGAGGGTGGTTTTCCCGGCTCCATTTTCACCCACCAGCCCCACAATCTCGCCGGGCTTGATGTGGAACGACAGGTTGCGCAGCGTGGGCGTCTCGGCGCTGGGATAGGTGAAGCTCACGCCCTCGAACGTGAGGGCGCCGTCTTTCGGGGCAGGCACAAGCAACGTTGGGTCGGGCGGGGCCTGCACCAGCAGCGGCTTCACTTCCAGGAATTCGCGCAGGTTGGCGATATAGAGGGTCTGCTCCACTGCACTGCTAAACGAGAAAATCGTGCGCTCTAGCGTGGCGCGCAGCCGCGACGAGGCCCCGCCAAACACGGCCACGTCACCGACGGTCAGATTGCTGTTCAGCGCCTTGATCACCACGCGGAAGAAGAGCATATAGAATGCCACGGTGGCAAAAAGCGCAAACACACCCCCGCCGATGGTGCCCCGCCGATACAACCGCCGGTCTTTGTCGCGGAACTCCGTCATCAGCGCCCGGAACCGTTCGATAAAATGCGGCCCCAGATTAAACAACTTCACTTCCGGGATGGACAGGTAGTTGGTGAGCTGCGAGACAAAATAGCTGGTCCAGCGCCGTTTGGGCGCGCGGTGAAATTCGGTGCTGTAATGTTTGCGCGCCAGCCGCCATCGGTGCCACAGATACGGCAACCCCAGCGGCCCCAGCACCACCAACACCAGCGGCTCGATATAGGTCAGCACCCCGGTAAGCGAAAGGGTCTGCAAAAAACCGGTACAGGTGGCAATGACTTCCTGCACAAAACGCGCAAATCGATCTGCCGTGTTTTGCTGGGCGCGTTCGATGATGCGCTGGCTGCGGGGATCTTCGAAAAAGGCGAGATCCAGCGTGGCGGCATGTTCGAGGATTTCCGCCGTCACCTTCAGGTTCACGTCGTCGCGCAGGCGTTGCAGGCCGTATTTGTGCCCCAGCGGAGCGGCGGCTTCACACAACGTCAGCGCAAACCCATACGCCAACCACGGAATGACGGTTGTGAGGTCCGTCGAACTGGCTTCGAGCAGAGCCACGATGGCGTTCACCAACCCGCGGGCAAACAGTGCCAGCCCGGCTGGCAGCAGCCCCCGCACCACCATCAGCACCATCAGCCCCACCATCAGCCGGGCGTTGGTATCCCACACCGTGCGCAGCGCCCATCCTACATTGGACAGGAGCAGGCGGGGCGAAGCCTTGTCGGGGTGAGCGGACACGTTTGGAGAGGCAAAGAGGAGATCAGGAAGGCGTATCCCAATGGGAGAGGTCCAGCCCGGTCAGTTCGGCCAGGGCGGTATTGTGCGGGGCATAAAACTGTGCTAGTTCGGCGCGCAGGGCGGGGTCCATTGGCGGATAGCCCGGTTGACGATGGGCAAACACATCAGCAATCTGGCGATACAGCCGTTCACTCCGCTTAAAAAACAGCTTGCGCAACACCCCTTGCAGCCACAGCACCCGCGGGCGATGCGTCATGTTACGCTTTACCGAGGTATCAAGCACCACCGCCTCGGGATCAACATTGAGGAATTCAAAGACCCGGTTGACGGCCCCCACGGCATCCCGCTTAAAATCATTCAGCAACAGGATGTGCATCTGCTCCATCGGGTAATAGCGGAGAAACAGGTTGATCTGGTCGACATACACGCTGCGTCCCTTGTAGTCATCTTGCGCCTCCACGCCATGCTTTTGATGGTGTGCCAGCGCCTTGGCAAACGGGCGGCGTTCGCGCCCCAAATATACATTGAACCAGTAATGCGAATACGCCCGGTCGATGGGATTGCGTAGAATCCAAAGGATCTTGACATCGGGCAACACCTGCGCCATGCGTTCGGGCACGGGGACCTTACGGTTGGGACGGTACGAATACGCGGGCACCGTCTCGCCGATGGCTTTGGTGCCCCGCGCATGCTCAAAAAATGCCGCGTACCATTCGGGCCCCTTTGCCCATTTCTTGTTTTGATCGAAGAAGTTGGTGCGTCGGGTGTTAAACGCCACGTCCGGGTGCTGACGCAGGTAATGTTTCAGCGACGACGTTCCGCCCTTCATCGCGCCCACGATGATGAAGTTCGGGAATTCCAGATCGGCGGTGGCGGAGACAAGAGCCGGTTTCTGTGTCATACAGCGATGGGTTTCTTCTTTTTTTTCTTCCGCGTGGGTGCATGAACCACCCACCGCGCAGGCAAGGAATAGGCCCACCACCACGCATAACCCGCCCGCGACGTCGCGTACAGGTCGGCCGCCCAACGTTTGTTCTTCAGCGCATACCGCCCCGGATGCAACAACAACAGCACGTCCTCCCGCGCCGGAAAAACGGTGTGCCCCTGATCCAGGGCGGCCTTTGCGCGGGGAAACATGCCCCGCGGCACCTCAAAGACCGACCAGAACAGCGCCAGCGCCGCGAGGCATAGCGGCCGGATACCTTCGGCCTCCCGGTCCTCAAAAAACGAGGACCACGCCATGTTGTCATCCAGTGCTTGCAGCATATGATACAAATCCACCAGCGACCGCATCCGCAGAGCCCCGCGCTCGATGTCTTTTACGATCCCGACCAGCAAAAACGTGAGGGCATAGCTATCGGACAGGGTATCAAACGTCGTCGCATCGAGGGCAAGCGGCTGCTTGGTCTGCCAGATGGCGCTGTAGTTTAGTTGCAAGCCGGGGTGGTTGACCAACTTCCAGTGCAGGTCGATGTCGAGCGCGTGGGGCTTGCGGAAGTCGTAGGCATGCGTGAAGTACTGCGACACGCGCGCGTTGATAAACAGCGGCGACGTGCGGGCATAGCCCAGGGCTTCGAGTTGCTGCTGGGCCCGGAATAAATCACCGGGGCGCACCAGCACATCCATGTCCCAGAACGTGCGCCGATCCATGCCGCCGTAATACTTCAGCGCGAGGTGCAACCCTTTGAGCAACAGAAACGGCACGTCGGCCTGCGCCAGCGCTTCGGCCACGCGGGGCAGTGTCTCACGCACCCGCTGGTTCTTGCGCGCCAGCTTTTGGGCGTGCACCTCCAGATCGTCGAGGAAGGAAGCGGGCAGGGCCTCCCGGAGCGGGTGGTCCCGCAACACCGCATCCGTATATCCGAGCAGTTGGTGGTGGCGCATGAAAGCCCGGAAACCGTCTACGTCCGCAGAAGGCGATGCCAGATATTCCTTCACCGCTTCCACCGATCCACGTACCAATGCAGCCAGCACTGCGATGGGGTCTTTCAACATCATATGTGAAGAATTAAGCTGCCCGTTTGATAAATCTCGCGCCCTTGTTTCTGTGGCCCGAAACTAAAGCGGCGTTTGCAACAAGCGCAACCACTTGGCCATAGGGCCATTTTGCATCCGCCTGCTAACTTTTTGCCCCTTTGGTGCGTAAGGTAGCGACTTGTGCCTTTTCTCGTCAGAGAAAATACCCCCCGCATGATCATGCGCCGTAGCGCGCCCTTACTCTGGGCATTCCCACTTGTCTTAAGTAGCAACACCAACACCCTTATGTATCATCGACTTACCGCCCTGCTCTGTGCCTTTTTGCTGGTACTGCCTGCCATGGCGCAGGAGCAGAACACCGTCCCTACACCCGTACCCGACATTCCGTACGAAAAATTTGTCCTCGACAACGGCCTGACCGTTGTGGTACATGAAGACCGCAAAGCGCCCATCGTGGCCGTCAACATCTGGTACCACGTGGGTTCAAAAAACGAGCCTGCCGGACGCAGCGGCTTCGCGCACCTGTTCGAGCACCTGATGTTCAACGGCTCGGAAAACTTCAACGACGACTACTTCCAGCCCCTCGAACGCATCGGCGCAACGGACCTGAACGGCACCACCAACGAAGACCGCACCAACTACTTCCAGAACGTCCCGACGAACGCGCTAGACCTGGCGATGTGGATGGAAAGCGACCGCATGGGCCACTTGCTCGGTGCCGTGGACCAGGACAAGCTGGACGAGCAGCGCGGCGTGGTACAAAACGAAAAACGCCAGGGCGAAAACCAGCCGTACGGGCAGGTGTGGAACCTCATCACCGACGCTACCTTCCCCGACGACCATCCGTATGGCCATACCGTCATCGGCTCGATGGACGACCTGAACGCCGCCGCGCTCGAAGACGTGCATGAGTGGTTCAAGACGTACTACGGCCCCAGCAATGCCGTGCTCGTCATCGCGGGCGACATCGACGCCGCCACCGCCCGCGCCAAGGCCGAGGAATACTTCGGCGACATCGCGCCCGGCCCGCCCGTGGCGCGCTTCGACTCGTGGATCTCGAAGATGGAAGGCGAGCGGCGGCAGGTGCTCGAAGACCGTGTCCCGCAGGCCCGCGTCTACAAAGTGTGGAACGTTCCGCCCGAACTCTCTCGTGATGCCCACTACCTCGACCTTGTAACCGACCTGTTGGCGGGGGGCAAAAACTCTCGGCTCTACAAGCGGCTCGTCTATGAAGACCAGATCGCCACCGACGCCGTCGCCTTTATTGACTCCCGCGAAATCGCCAGCCAGATTGTGGTGTGGGCCACGGCCCGTCCCGGTGAAGACCTTGCCGTGGTGGAGCAAGCACTGGATGAAGAACTGGAACGCTTCCTCGCCGAAGGGCCGACTGAAGAAGAGCTCGCCCGCGTGAAGGCGCAGCGCAAAGCGCAGTTTATTCGCGGCATCGAACGCATTGGCGGCTTCGGCGGCAAGAGCGACATCCTCGCCCGTAGCGAAGTCTACGGCGGCAGCCCCGATGCTTACCAGCAGCGCTACAACGACTTTGAGAGCGCCACGCCCGACGGCATCCGCACCACCGCGCAGGAATGGCTCTCGGACGGTGTGTATGTATTGGAAGTACACCCTTTCCCCGAGTTCAGCGCCGCCGCCGAAGGAGCCGACCGCTCGCAGACGCCCACCGTGGGCTTGCCGCCCGACGCCCGCTTCCCCGCCTTCCAGCGTGCCACGCTGGATAACGGCCTGAACGTCATCCTCGCCGAGCGCCACGCCGTGCCCACCGTCACGTTTTCGCTGCTTGTCGATGCCGGTTCCGCCGCCGACCAGGGCGAACTCCTCGGCACCGCCAACCTGACGATGAACATGCTGGACGAAGGCACCACCAGCCGCTCGTCGCTCGAAATCAGCGAGACGCTCGACATGCTGGGCGCGACGCTCGGCAGCGGCTCCAACCTCGACATGTCCACCGTGACGATGTCGGCGCTGACGGAAAACTTCGGCGCCTCGCTCGACCTGTTCGCCGACGTGGTGCTGAACCCGGCCTTCCCTGAAAACGAACTGGACCGGCTGAAAAGCGAGCAACTGGCGGGTATCCAGCGTGAGAAGGTGACGCCTGTGCAGATGGCGCTGCGCGTCTTCCCGAAGCTACTCTATGGCGACGGCCATGCCTACAGCGCCCCGTTCACGGGCTCCGGCGATGAATCCTCCGTCACGCAGATCAGCCGGGACAACCTGCAAGCCTTCCATCAGACGTGGTTTAAGCCCAACAACGCCACGCTCGTCGTGGTGGGCAACATCACGATGGACCAGCTCACTCCGATGCTCGAAGCCGAGTTTGGCAACTGGCGGCGCGGCGACGTTCCGCAGAAAAACATCGCCGCCGTGCAGCACCAATCGACGCAGCACGTTTATTTGATGGACCGCCCCGGTTCGCAGCAGTCGATCATCTTCGCGGGCCACGTCGCCCCGCCGAAGAACAACCCCGACGAAATCGCCATCGAGACGATGAACAACATCCTCGGCGGCAGCTTCACCTCGCGGGTCAACATGAACCTGCGCGAAGACAAGGGCTGGTCGTATGGCTCGTTCACGCTGCTGTTTGATGCGCGCGGGCAGCGTCCGTTTATCGCCTACGCGCCGGTGCAGACCGACAAAACGGCGGAGTCGATGCAGGAGATCGTCAACGAACTCACCGGCATCCTCACCGACGCGCCCGCCACCACCGATGAAATCGAGAAGGCCCAGCGCAACCAGACGCTGTCGCTGGCGGGGCAGTGGGAAACCAACGCCGCCGTGCGCGGCTCGCTGACCGAGATCGTGCGCTTCGGCCTACCCGACGATTATTTCCAGACGTACACCGACGCCGTGCGCACCCTGAACCCGAACCAGATCGCGGCGGCCGCAGAAGAAGTGGTGCAACCCGACAAGCTGGTGTGGGTCGTCGTGGGCGACCGTGCCACCATCGAGCCCGCCATCCGCGCCCTCAACCTCGGCGAAATCACGCTGCTCGACAGCAACGGTGCCGTCATCTCCGACGGCACGCGGTAAACCGCACCTTGCCTTTCATAACCAAGCCCACGCTGGAGATACTCTGGCGTGGGCTTTTTGGGTTAAAACCGAGGCTTTTCGACTGGTATTTTTGTAGGTTTGGATGTGTCGTTTTTCTTTCCATAGACACATTCCTGCCGATAACATAACCCCCACCGGTTGGCTCAACTGTCTGCTTTTGCCCCAGCGACTTTTTTCGGGCATATGCTTGCAAAACATGTGGTTAAACGCTTGGTCGGACTGCGGGTTATGCTGACAGCGTCCGTAGAAGACCTGTTTTGCGCTTTGAACTATGAATGAGAAGGAGCATGTTCGATCCCTTGTTGTCCGATGGTATGAGCGAAAAGCTTGGGCCGAATCCATGCTAAAGGAGCGTTTGGAGATAAACGCTATGTCGGAGATCTTTCGCTTTGGTCGTGCTGTCGAACAGGAGGTACCTGGAACTGAGTGGCGATACAAAACACATGGAATTGGAGTTAGCATTCATAAGCCTCCTAATCAGAGTGGCGGGATTGATTTCGATTTTGACAAACCAGATCCAGATGCGTGGCGACTTCGGGAATTTGCGAAGCGTCAGGTAACGGAAGGCGCGCTGGCCCAAGTAGTATACGAGCGAGTGTTTGACGACCTAAATCGCCTCCGTCAACTGCTTTCAGAGGCATCTGAGCACAGGAAGGGTGCATAACAAGCGCACCCGTGGTCTGATCTCCGGTAGTATGGGCCGTTCCTCAGGCGGTTGGGAGGACTCGCCCCACAGAGGTTTTGTAGTAATCTCCCCCTGACGTGGCGACAATGCCTTACACGCGCTGGAAGGTAGTCGGTGTAATTTAAATGTGTGCTTCCGCGAAGCAGTTGGGAAGCTATCCCGCATCGTCATCGGTCTGTACATCGATAGATGCAATGGAAAACCAAGATGCATACAATAGGGCCAAGGAGCGAGTAGAAGCCAAGCTAGGTTTTTACACTCATCTGGCTGTCTATATCATCGTTGGCGGCCTGCTTGTTGCTATCGACATCCGTACATCTCCCGGGTATACCTGGGCGCAGTGGCCCCTCATGGGCTGGGGCATCGGTGTACTATTCCACGCTCTATACGTCTTCGTCTTCAGAAGTCGATCGGCTTTCACCGAACGGATGATTGAGGAAGAAATAGGAAAAGACCTCTGAAAGCGCACTACATGGAGGACGTTACGGTGGTGTCGTCCGGCACGGCGAGGCAGTCTGCGTCCTCAACTTCATCTTCGACCTGGACCAACCGCTTCTCCGTCGCGACCATGAGCAAGCGTAATCTGACATACCCGAAGGCCGGCTCCCAAATTGCTTTCGCCCGTGTTGCGACGGCCCTCGCTGCCGTAAGCGTTGGTGCCCTCGCCGTCGGCGCGCTCGCCATCGGTCGGCTGGCGATCAAGCGATTGACGGTGGAAGGGGCGACAGTCGAAAGACTCCGGATCGAAGAGTTGGAAGTGGGGCGGCTTCGTGTGAAGGAGTTGATCCGCGACGCGTAGCCTATCGGCAGCCTCGCCCGCCGCTGCGGGGCAGCATGACGCACCGGCGCTCCTGGTCGTTCAGTCGCTCCGTCACGTTGCGCGGCTGAGTGTCAATCTGATTATCCTGATTCACAGTACACGGGGGTTTCCCAATGAAGCATGAAGCGCCTATCGTCAGGTTATTTTTTGCCAGGATGAAACCCGCGTTTTTTCAGCTTTCCGACCAAGAACAGAGGCAATTCATGGCTCGGGATCGGGCAAATCTAGATGCCTTGGGAATGAAGGCGATTTGCATGGTCGACGTTATAAAAAGTGATAGTGATTGGGAATACATCGGCGTAGAAAGCTGGCCATCAGCACAGGCCTTGGTAGAGCGAGAAAGATTTGAGAGTGATGAACTCCAAATCTCTCAGTACGTGGAGTACAAGGTCGAGTTGGGTATTGAACAGTCCTTTGAAGAATACGGCCGGACGTAGTGAACAGTATTAGGCGCGGAATCCGGCCGGTTTTCTGCGGCCGTTCCAAATCGGCGGCTGAACCCAAGGGTTAGCGAGCCCTGGCTTTTTCATCTTGGCGAGTGCACCCGGCATGACTGACCTGATTCAACACGGTGGAATCACCACATCGAGAAGGGGGCTGTCCCTATAGGCATGAAGGTGTTTTTCTGCGACATTGGAGGTGTAAAAACCAAAGGAGAGACGCGATGATCGATCATAACGACACTCGCTGGGACGCCATCGTAGTCGGCTCTGGCATGGGAGGAATGGCTGCGGCCGCGGCTCTGTCTAGGGTGGGGCGTAGGGTACTTCTCCTCGAACAACACAAGACCCTCGGCGGACTGACGCATAGCTTCTCCCGCGACGAGTTCACGTGGAATGTCGGCCTCCATTACCTGAACTACGTCGCCCCTGGGGAACCCATCCGAGAGCTCATCGACTGGTTATCGGACACACCGATGGAGTTCGAGCCGATGGGCGTGGTCTACGACAACCTGCACATCGGATCGGCGGAAACGCTGTCGCTGTCGCGCCCCTATGAGGCGCAGGAGCGAGACCTGAAAGACCGCTACCCACAGGAGACCGAGGCGATCGAGGCGTGGACCGCAGCGCTCCGAGCCGGTCGGGCAGCAATGGATAAGATCTTTCCGACTCGGGCGATGCCCAAGCTCGCCGGAGAGGTGCTTCAGTGGTGGAACCACCGGGCAATCGCCAAGTGGTGTGGTCGGACCACGGCGGACGTCATTGACGACATCACAGACCATCCCGAGTTGGCGGCGGTGTTCGCGGCGCAGTGGGGAAGTCACGGGGGCCGTCCGAGCACAGCGAGCTTCGCGATGCATGCGGTGACTGCCGGGGGCTACCTCGACTGCGGAGCATGGTATCCGGTAGGCGGAGGTGCGGCCTTTGCCCAACACATAATCCCGACGATTACCAAGCACGGTGGTGAGGCATGGGCAGGGGTCCTGGTGGAACACCTCCTGTTCGACGGCGACGCGGTGGTCGGGGTCCGAACAGAGGACGGCACCGAGATCCACGCCGATGTCGTGATCTCGGACGTCGGCGCACGCGAGACCGTCGACGTCCTCCTCCCGGAGGAATGCGGGCATGAGGACTGGATCGGAGAGATTCGCGCACTTTCGTCGAGCATCGCTCACTTCAACCTGTTCTTGGGGTTCGAAGGCGATATCGAGGCGGCGGGGGCGACGAAGTCGAACCACTGGGTCTACCCAACAGGCGAGGTCGATGCTGTATGGACGACTGCGCCTGACGGGGTGCCTCCCGGCATGTTCATGTCCTTTGAGTCACTCAAGGATCCCACGCATGACCCGGGGCCGCGGCAGAGATATACAGGCGAAGTGTATGTCTGGGCCGATTGGTCGACCGTTGCCCGCTGGGCAGACACACGACCCGGCGCACGTCCTGACGACTACCGAAAATTCAAGCGTCGAGCGGAGAAGACGATTCTCGCGCAGTTCGCGGCGACCTTCCCGGATCTCGCCGAACTCGTCGTATTCCACGAACTCTCGACGCCCCTCTCGACGGTCACGTTCACAGGGCACTGCAAGGGGGCATTCTACGGACTCGAGGTGACGCCAGAGCGGGTAATGAGCGACGCCCTCCGTGCCAAGACGCCGATCTCGGGGCTATACCTTGCAGGACAGGACGTCGCAAGCCCCGGCATCCCTGGCGCACTCTGGGGAGGGCTGCTCGCTGCCGCCAGCGTCGAGCCGAGGGTGCTCGCCAGGATCAGGGGATGACACGCTCGTAACCAGGTGATATCAGGAAGGCCCCGGACAGGCTAGCTTCGGCTCGACGTGCAGCACCTAGAGCACACCCTTAATCGCATGGCTGAGGCCAGAATCGAAGCCGCTACTGCTGCCCCAAATGAGACCGTATGATGCTGTTGCGCTCGAAGCTTGCCGCAATCCTATATGCGATGGATGGAATCGTCAGCATTGGGCTAGGAGCAGTCTATCTGTTCCGACAGTCTTTTATGCCCTATCACGCAGAGGCACTGAGTCGAAGTTGGGATGACGTGGAGCCGGCACTACAGGTACTCATCGGAGCCTTAATGAATGTGGCTGGGGGAGGCTGGATCGCACTGGGTGTCGCCACGCTCGTACTGGTCGCGCTTCCTGTTCGACGAGGGGAGCAGTGGGCACGAGTGCTGGTACCGATACTGTTGCTTCTCTTTTACATCCCCACACTTCTTGCTACGTTGGCGGTGTTGCGTGAGACACCAGCATCGCCGCCGTGGTACGGGAACGTTGTTGCGTGTCTGGTGGCGGTAGCCGCTTTCTTGTTGGACGCTCCGTGGCGCAGGCAATCGGAATCGTAGTAATCAACCTTTTGCCCAGCAGGTCGGGAATTCAGAAACAGGACGGATAATTCGCCTCTGCAGGCCGACCCAAAGCACCAGCATTCTCAGTTCCACCAGCCCTCAGCTTTGGATAGCTAAGCGGCCCACTTCGCTGCTAGTATGCCTAGGGGGCGTTCGTAATCCATCTGGCTGGATGCTTAGTCGAAGTCGAGGATGAACTAAAATCGAACCTGCACGACGCCGAGTATCCCGCCTGCGGGGAGCGGGGCCATCCGCACCCGACAGGCGGTAGTCGAAGGGCGCCCGCTATTCATACGGGGTCGCTTTCGCAGGAGAAACGAGGGCAGGTTCGTTTGATGTCAGCGGTACACATGCCGCGGGCTCGAATTGCACTCAAGCGGAGCGAGTCGTCTTCTTCGTACGGTACCGACGCGTTGGCTCGCCAGTGCGCCCCTTGCGCACCCGTGAGCGACGCATTTCTTGGTGCATGGTTGAGTGATCCCGTATAACAATGCGGTTCAGCAGACATTCTGCTAGACGATGTGTTTTTCAGCAATGGCATCATGCCAACGTCACTCCACTGAACTTCGCCGTTATGCAGTATTACACCTGAATGAAGCATAAAGCACTTCAATCTGTTTGCTGAAACCTAACGGCCTTAGCAAAATCGGCGTCTCGGACGCGGAGCGCAGGAAGCGATCAGCGCAACTTCCTGTTTGAGCGTAGCGCTAGCGGAGCGAGTTTGAAGTTGTGCCGCTTCCGCAGCGTAGCGTCAGCCGATTTTGGTGCAGCCTTGATCTTTTGGTCCTTTTGGATCAAGCCAAAAGGACGTAAGAACCCAGCATTGCGCCTGCAAAAGTACGCCCCACCAACCGAATCCCACCAACGGGGTGAGATCGCCACGTCGCCACGGGCTCCTCGCGATGACGGGTTAGGAAAAGGCCGCTGATAATTCCTCCCCAACCAAGCACGCGATGGGCGTTTACCACCTCCAGTTGGAGGGCCGTTGCTTTTGTGGATACGTTCGGTCATCTTTCAAACAAGAAGGCGTCTCCACAAGAATAGGAAGACACTCAGGCGGCAAGGCTTAATACAGGCGTTCGTTATGCCGCGAAGACGCATACAAAGCCACAACCCTTGTTGAACCCATGAAAACCGCCACCTTCCTCCTGTTGCTAGGCATCCTAACGTGGTCGGCCTGCCAACCAAGCCCGCCCGAAGCCCAAGCCCAGCAAACCGCCGCCATCGACTTCGAAGCGGAAAAAGCCGCCATCCTCGAAGTGATTGCCGCCGAGTCGGCAGCGTTCTGGGACAAAGACTACGACGCCTGGGCCTCCCACTGGGTACACGCCCCGTACGTGCGCACGATGGGGTGGTGGCAAGATGGCGGGGTGACCGTGGTCGAAGGCTGGGACGAGCGCAGCACCCGCACCCGCGACCACATGGAAGCGAGCCCGGAGCCCAACCCCACGGCGTCGAACGTCCGCCGGGAAAACATCAACCTGCGCGTGTTCGAGGACGTCGCGTGGCTCACGTTTGACCAATACGGCGAAGACACGGGCGATGCCTTGATGGACATGCCGGGCCGAAGCCGCGAGACCCGCATCATGGAGAAAGTAGACGGCCAGTGGAAGATTGCCTATGTGGGGTGGCTGCTAGAGGGGCCGCAGCCGAATACCGAGTAGCCCGTCGATCCAGCTTACGTGCAGAAAGATTCGGACGCGGGGCGTAGAAAAAGGCAAGCGCAACGGATACTTCTCTGGTGTCATGCCGGACCTGATCCGGCATCTCCCAGACTAGCAATTCTGTCATACTGCGAGATCCTGGCTCGGGGGCCGGGATGACAAAGGAAAGAAAAACGAGGGCCCTGGTGTGACTCCTATACGATGTTGGCTCCTCGCGATACCATATTCGGGAAAGACCAAAGCCGTTCAATGAAATCCAGCCCGTGCCAGCGCATGTGACTGTGATTTCTTATGATGCAGGCTGACTCCTCCATCTCCGCTACACCTCCACGCTCAATACCCACGTCTATGCCGCGCCTGTTTCTCCTTGTCCTGCTGCTGTTCTGTTTCGCCACCTCATTGCCCACCGTCCTTCCCGCCTACGGGCAGGCCGAACCCCGCTTTGAAGACGGGCAGGCGCAGGTCGTCCTCGCCTTCGCCGACTCGTCGGCCTGGATTCGCGAAGAACTGTGGGTGGAGACGGAGTTTGACTCCGATGGCGATGGAGCCCTCGACCGGATGCATGTGGCCGTGGTACGTCCCGCACAAACCGAAACGGAAGGCTTACAGGTGCCCGTGATCTATGAGACCAGCCCGTACTACTCGGGGACGGCAGGCAGCGGGCGCGACTACTTCTGGGATGTCCGTCAGCCTGTTGGAGCCGAGCCGCCGGCCCGCAGCGCTGCTCCCATACCGCGTCTGCGCGTGCGGCGAGGCATCTCCAACACCCACGTCGATACCTGGGTGCCGCGTGGCTTTGCCGTCGTGCATTCGTCGTCGCCGGGCACGGGCCTGTCGGAGGGATGCCCCACCGTGGGCGCACCGAATGAATCGCTTGCGCCAAAAGCCGTGATCGACTGGCTCAATGGGCGGGCGCAGGGCTTTACGCAAGCACGCGGCGGCGAACCGGTCACGGCGGACTGGAGCACCGGCAAGGTGGGCATGACGGGCACCTCATACAACGGCACGCTGCCGCTGGCCGCCGCTACCACGGGCGTCGAAGGACTCGAAGCCATCATTCCCATTGCGCCCAACACCTCGTACTACCATTATTACCGCGCCAATGGGCTCGTACGTCACCCCGGCGGCTACCTCGGCGAAGACATCGACGTGCTCTACGACTTTATCCACAGCCGCGACTCTGACCGCCGCGCCTACTGCGACGCCACCGTCCGCGACGGCGACATGCATGGCGGCTTCGACCGTGTCACGGGCGACTACAACGACTTCTGGGCGGGGCGCGACTACCTCAACGCCATCGACGGCGTGACGGCCCCGACGCTGATGGCGCACGCCTTCAACGACTGGAACGTGATGCCCTGGCACAGCTACCGCATCGTGAAGGCGCTCAAGGAAAAAGGGGTCCCGGTGCAGGTGTACTACCATCAGGGCGGCCACGGCGGCGCGCCGCCGCTCGAACGGATGAACCGTTGGTTTACGCGCTACCTCTACGGCATCGAAAACGGCGTAGAAGACGATCCGAAGTCGTGGATTGTACGCGAGGGCGATCCGCGGGAGACACCGACGCCCTACGCCGACTATCCGCACCCCGAAGCCGCATCAGTGACACTCTATCCGGTAGCCGCCGAAACCCGCGCCGATGGCATGCACGGCATCGGCACCCTGTCGATGGCGGCTACTTCTGGCCAAGGCACCGCCCAGGTGATCGACAACGTCTCGTTCGATGGGCAGGCCCTTGCGGGGGCTGAGTGGACACCGCACCGGCTGCTTTTCGTCACACCGCCCTTATCGGCTCCGCTGCACCTTTCTGGCCAGCCCAATATTCAGCTTCGTGTCGCCTCCGACCAGCCTGCCGTCAACCTGTCGGTGTGGCTCGTGTCGCTCCCGTGGACCGAAGGCCGCCGCGCCCGAGGCGGCATCATCACCCGTGGCTGGGCCGACCCGCAGAACCACGCCTCGCTCACGGAAAGTGAACCGCTGGAACCGGGTACGTTTTACGAACTCAGCTTCGACCTCCAACCCGACGACCAAGTGATTGCTGCCGGGCAGCAACTTGGCCTGATGGTCTTCGCGAGCGACCGGGACTTCACGCTGTGGCCCGCACCCGGCACCATCCTGGACGTTGACCTCGACGCCACGGTGTTGACGTTGCCGATAGTGGGTGGTGCAGCAATGGTGGAAACGGCGTTTTCGGACGATTAAAAACCAGAACCGCTATTCCTCCAACAGCGAGGTAAGCTGGATGATGTTGCCTTCGGGATCGTGAAGTTGCACGAGCCGGACGCCGTGCCGTACAAAATCGATGACGCGGGGACGTTCGCCCGTGGCTACCGCGATGCGATCGGCGACAGCGGCCACATCGGGCACGCGGAAGCCGACTTTGGCAAAACCCAGCGCGCGCTCGGCGGGCTGGGCGCGGTTGTCGCGGATGATTTCGACGAAAAGGTCGGCGTTGGTTAGGTTGACGATGCGCCAGCGTCCGTCGTCGGCTTCGGTGTCATCCAACACCTCCAACCCAAATGCCGTGCGGTACCAAGCCACGGCGGCCTCTACGTCTGCCACCTGCACCGCCACATACTGCGGCGCTCCGATATGCGGCACCCATACCGCCGACGTGTCTTGCGCCATCGACTGTTGCCCCAGTAGCAGAGCGAGCATGATCCATCCAAAGGTCTTCCGGTTTCGCATGAGGGCCATCTCTCAACATAACAGGGAGTGAGCAGCGCTGGCATTCGGGCGACGCCCGTCAAAGTTACAGCCGTACTTAGTACGCTGACAAGTCTGAGAGGATAGGCGAGTCAGCGTACTTATTGCCAATGATTGGCCCGGATGTTATCGGCGGCCAAGCGCGCCGTCTCGGCAATGCGTTTTTCTCGCGTCGCGGCCCGTTTGGCGCTTTTGATCCACCAGAGGATGGTCTTTTTGGACGAGTCGGGGGACGAGTCGGGGAACGCGTCGAAGTGGGTGTGGGCGGCGGCGTTCGCGTCGAGGGCCGCGCGCAGGTCATCCGGTACCACAAGGTTTTCGATGCTGTCGTAGACGGACCAGCTTCCATCGGCTTTGGCCTCGTCGATCTTTTGCCGCCCGGCGAGGGTCATTCGGCCTCGCTTTTCCAGACGAGTGACGCGCTGCTTGTTCAGGCGCGACCACGGGCTTCCAGCCTTGCGTGGTGTGAAGAGCCGCATCGTGCGCGCGTCGTCCAGCTTGTTGGGACGGCTGTCTACCCACCCAAAACACAGGGCTTCCTCCACGGTGGCCTCGTAGGCGAGGTACGGCTGGTCGCTGTCTTTTTTGTACGTCACCAGCCAGACACCCGGCGTCGTCTGGTGATGCGCGGCGAGCCATTCGCGCCAGTCTTCGCGGGTGGCTGCGGTAAATCGCCTGTAGTCCGTTATACCCATCGTTCATCCAGACAAAGAAAGCACGGAGGAGGCGCGTCCACCTACCCCAACCAGGCTGTGATGTTCACCCAACGGGCGGCGTTCGATGGGGCTGACCTATCTCGTCTTCGCTGGCTATTCATGCGAATAAGAGCGCAGCAGGCAACAAAGCCGAAGGCACCGCATTGGAACGCCCATCACCGCCGTTCCCGTTTCTATTTTGCCTCGGTAGCGGATACATTCCACCCGCTTACCGGATCTGCGAGGACATGCCGTAGGTGATTATTGTTCACGGCTGCCCTTCAGATGGCCTCTTCTTGAGATTATTTTTGATTGGTGTTTCTGGTCGGATGTATTGCCCCAACGAGGCACAGCTACGTCTACCGCACCCTTTTGGCAGATCCTTGTAGCACGTCTTCTGCGAAACGCGGGCCTTTTGCCTGCTCCTTCGCCCTTTTTTCCTTTCCCGTACTTCTTTTATGACGACCTTTAAAACCCTCGGCTTGTCCGAGAACATCCTGCGTGGCGTCTTTGCCGCCGGGTATGACACCCCCACCCCCATTCAAGCCGCCGCTATCCCCATCGCCAGTTCGGGTCAAGACCTGATTGGCTGTGCCCAGACAGGCACCGGGAAAACGGCGGGCTTTGTCCTTCCCCTCCTTCATCGCCTATCGATGGGACGACGGCCGCGTGGCCGCCGCGAAGTCCGCGCCCTGGTGCTTGCCCCCACGCGGGAGCTGGCCATCCAGGTGGAAGACGCCGTGCGCACGTATGGCAAACATGTCTCGCTCTACAGCACCACCATCTACGGTGG
This sequence comes from Rhodothermia bacterium, assembly GCA_030428385.1. Classification (GTDB taxonomy): domain Bacteria; phylum Bacteroidota; class Rhodothermia; order Rhodothermales; family JAAAOL01; genus JAUIDY01. The sequence goes on from JAUIDY010000024.1 coordinate 19,514, forward strand.
CGTAGGCATGGGGCCGCAGATCAAGGCCTTGCGGCGCGGCGTCGATATTGTGGTGGCCACACCAGGCCGCCTGCTTGATCACATGGATCGCGGCAACGTTGATCTTTCTCAGGTTGAAATCTTGGTCCTGGACGAAGCCGACCGCATGCTGGACATGGGCTTCATCCGCGACATGCGCAAGATCATCGCCGAAATTCCTCGGCGGCGGCAGACCCTGCTTTTCTCGGCGACGATGCCCCAAGAGGTGCAGACGTTTGCCCGCGACATCATGGCCCGCGATGCCGAGTTTATCGAAATCGGCGAACGGCGCAACCCGGCCAAGACGGTGGTACAGCATGCCTGTGGCGTAGACCACCACCAGAAAATGGACCTGCTGCTTCATGTGTTGGAAAACGAGCCCGTGGAAAACGTGCTGGTCTTCTCGCGCACGAAGCACCGCGCCGACCGCATCACCAAGCGCTTGTCGAAGAAAGGCTTTGCCGCGACGGCGTTGCACTCCAACAAGTCGCAAAACCAGCGCCAGCGCGCCCTTGAGGGCTTTAAGCGCGGCAGGTTCCAGATCATGGTGGCCACCGACATTGCGGCCCGCGGCATCGATGTGGATACCATCTCGCATGTGATCAACTACGACACGCCCAGCGAGGCCGAATCCTACATCCACCGCATCGGGCGTACCGGGCGGGCGCAGACCAGCGGCGACGCCATCACGTTTGTGACGCACGACGAGAAGAAGTACCTCCGCAACATTGAGCGACACACCGGGCAACTGCTCCAGCGCAAGACGTACGACGACTTCGAAACAAGCGTCGTCCTTGAGACTGAGGAAGAAGCCTCGAACCGCAACACCCGCCGTAAGAAGAACCGAGGGCGCGGCCAACACTCCCGGCGTCGCTCGTCCTCCCGGCGCAACTAGCGTCCTAACTAGGCACCCATTTCCCCAAAAGCCGCTCTTCTGCAAAAGGAGGGTGGCTTTTCTTATGGAGAAGCGTCGTGCTTCCCTCGCTCAGGGCAGTGCATCAAACGAAGCGGACGGGGCTTCGTCTTGAAAACCAACCAGCATCGCTTCCTGGGTGTCGCGTAGATACTTCACCCGCAGCGTGGTGCCGGGTCGCAGGTTGTACAACTCGGTACGCGGGATCAGCTTGGTGATTTCGGTCTGGAATGCCCCCTGATGCGGCGGCTGGATCTCGACCCGCATGCCCACCACGGGCTGCTCGTTGATCGTCGTTCCGGTCTCCCACGTTTTCACCAGCGTGGCATCGCCCAGCACGCCTTCGGCTTCAATCCGGCGGTGTACGCGGCTACGCACCACCTGCGCAGCAACGGCAAAGCCCACCATACATGCCATACACAATGCCATCCCCACCAGCGATACGCGGGTGAGCAGGGGCAGTTCGGCCCAGCCATACGAGCCTTCTGGCATCCCCATCATGCCGATGAACATGGTGGTGAACGGGATCCAGAACAGCCCAAAGCAGCGGCGACTGAGGCGTTTGAAGTGGTGATAGCGGTCCATCTGTTTCCTCCGTTGGCAGATCACACAGGGGGTTTCCCTCTTTACGCAAACCCGCCCCCAAACCGGAAACGCTCCGCCTCAACCAACTCGCTCAGTTGCCAACCGCAGGCGACGAAAACGGCGGTGGTGTGACGGTGGGAGCCGGTTCGGCCTCCAGCAGCCGCAGCGCTTCCTCGATGGCGCGGTCCAACTGCGGGTCGCGCCCTTCGGCCAGGGCCTGCGCACTCAGGCGCACCTCAATGTCGGGCGCTACGCCTTCATTCTCGGCAATCCATTGGTTGTTGATCGGATCGAAGACGGCGTTGTCGGGGGCCGTAAGTGCCCCGCCGTCCACCAGCCCATAATGCACCGACGACTTGACCAGCCCGCCCCACGTCCGCATCCCGATGAGCGGCCCAGCTTGCTGCTGCCGGAAAACCCACGGGAAAAAGTCGCCGCCGGAGCCTGCTTTTTCGTTGATCAGCAGCACCTTGGGACCAAGAATCCCGGCAGGCAGACGGAACGGCTGTCCGTCGGGCACTTCGTTGGTGATCGCTGCCCGGAGCCGCCGCGTCATCAGGTCCACCATATAATCATCCAACAAGCCACCGCCGTTGAACCGCTCGTCGATGATGGCGGCGGGTTTGTCCTGTTGCGCGAAGTAGTAGCGGTCGAAGGACACCACGCCTGCGCCGCCCGTATTGGGCACCCAGATGTAGGCGAGGCGTCCGTCCGAATGCTCCTCCACGTAGCGGCGGTTGTCCTCCACCCAGGCCCGCTGCCGCAGGCCACCCTCGTTGCGGATAGGCTCGACGCTGACAGTCCACGCCCCTTCCATCGACGGCGCGTCGTTGATGTGCAGCACCGTTTGCCGGTCGGCGGTGCCATCCAGCAGGCGGTACGGGTTGTCATTGGCCGTTAGGGTACGCCCATCCACGGCAAGGAGGTAATGGCCTTCCTCGACGTTCAGCCCCGGGCGGTCCAGCGGGGCGTCAAGGCCCGGGTTCCAGCTTTCGGCGGTGTAGATACGCTGGAAACGCCAATGCCCCTCGTGCGCCTCGAAGTCGGCCCCGAGCAACCCGACGCGCACGGTGTCAACTGCCGGGAAGTCGCCGCCGAAAACAAAGCTGTGCCCCACCGAAAGCTCGCCGTTCATCTGATCGAGCAGGTAGCTCAAGTCCGTGCGATGGCGGACGTATGGAACGAGAGGTGCGTAGCGCTGACGGACCACCTCCCAGTCACGCCCGTGCAGGTTGGGATCGTAGAAAAAGTCGCGTTCGTAATGCCACGCTTCCTCGAAGATCTGCGTCCATTCTTCGCTGCGGTCGAGCCACATGCGCAGTTCCACGTTCAGCGTGCCGTCGCCGGGACCGGGTTTGGCGCCGGTATCCACGATACGCCACGTTCCGCCCGTGCGGGCCAGCAGCTTCTTGCCGTCGTGCGAGACAGCCACCTGTTGCACGCCTTCGAGAAAGGCCTCGGCCTTGCGCTCTTCGAGCGTAAATTTGTGCAGCGTGCCGCCTCCGCGAATAAACACACTTCCCTCTGGTCCCGCCAAGGTTGCGAAATAGTTGCCCTCCGGCATCGGCAGGGGCACCGTGCGGCGGTCGAGGTTGTCGGCATCGATCTGCACGGTGACTTCCGCTTCATCATCGCTTTCTGCTTCATCGTCGCCTTCATCGTCCGAGGCATCGTCTTCGACGGGTTCTTCATCGCTTTCAGGCGGGAACGGCGACGGATCGTCTTCGCGCAAAATGACCACATAGGCAGCCTGATCAGCGTCGGCTTTCATGGCACTGGTGTTGGCCCACCCGGAGCCGAGCGCGACGTTGGTACTGGCGAGGAAATAGAGGTGCCGTCCGTCGCGGTCCCACGCGGGCGCATGCGCATCAGCAAGCGGATCGGTAAGCACGGTGGCCTCCTGCGTCTCCACGTTCCAGGCCCACACCCGCCGGAAGTTATTAGGGGCGGTTTTGGCGTAAGCCAGCCATTTTGAATCCGGCGACCACGTGATCCCGAGCCGCCCCCGCTCGATGTTGGTGCCGCCTACGTCGGCAGTGGTGATACGCTTGGTCTCCAGATTGAGCACCTGAATGCGCACGTCATCATCCACAAACGCCAGCCGCGTGCCATCCGGCGACCACGCAGGCTCCCATGCCATCTTCGACACGCCGATGGCGATGCCTTCGGGTTCGCTCAGCCCATCCTGATCCGCGAGCATCAATACGTAGCCGTCGCCGTCATCCGAGAACCACGCAATCTGGCTGCCGTCGGGCGACCAGAGCGGGGCGCGGTCGGCAACCCCCGAGGTACGGGTGAGGTTACGGGAATCGCCGTTTTCGATAGGCACGGTGAAGATTTCGCCGCGTGCTTCCATCACCGCTCGTTTTCCCGTCGGCGAGAGGGCGACGTTGCTGACACGGTCGCCCACAAATTCCCAGCCCGGCTCGGCCCACGGAAAATCGCCGCGCACGGTGAGGTGAAGTTGCTGGCTCTCGCCTGTGGCCGGATCGAAGGTGTGCAAATAGCCATCGCGCTCAAAGGCGAGCATCCCGGCCCCGCCTGTCAGCCACTTAACATCGGGTTCGTCGAAGGAGGTCACCTGGGCGACGGTGCCGCCTGCCGGGTCGTACGACCAGATGTTGACGGGTCCACTGCGGTCGGAGAGAAAATAGATCGTGTCGCCGAGCCAGACGGGGTGCGTGTCGGTGGTGCGCTCGTTGGGCAGCCACGTCTCGTCCAGCGTGTCGAGATTGAGCAGCACCAGCGGTGTGTTTTGCCCACCGCGATAGTCCTGGAACTCCGCCTCCCACCGATCCATGCGGTCGATGATGAGGGCGTTGCCGTCGGGCGAAAACGACCCGCGATGTCCCCAGGGTGCCGGCAATAGTTCTGGTGGCCCTCCATTGGCTGGGACGGTCCACAGCCGGTCGTGGCCCGATGGCGCGGTGCCGCGCGTGGAGGCGTAGAGGATGCGGCTCCCATCGGGCGTCCACCCCACGGTGTGTGTACCCGCCGGATACCATGTCAGCCGCGTGGGCGTCCCGCCGTTGACCGAAACCACGTACACCGCGTCCGTGCCCGAGCGGTTGGAGGTAAAAGCCAGCAATTGCCCATCCGGCGAGAAGTGCGGATTGCTCTCCACGGCGGGCGTGCTGGTAAGGCGACGGGCCTCGCCCCCTTCGCGGTCGGCGATCCACAAATCGCTGCCATACGCAAAGGCAACATGGGTGGCGCTGAGGGTGGGCTGGCGCAGCAGCCGGGTTTCGTCTTGGGCCTGAGCAGCAAGGGGCAACAGCAGCATGCCCAACCCCAGCATCAAAAAGGAGTACGTTTTTTTCATCGTCGCAGAAGAGAGAAGACCAAGAGGCTCTGGGAGCATACACGTTGGGCCGGAGAAATGCGAGACGGCAAACGCGGGTTAGATGTACAAAAAAGCCCCGGCACGTTCTCGCGCCGGGGCTATCATGACGAAATACCCATTTCGTTTGTGGATGTCGGGATAGCGAAAAGGCTTCGTTTTACGTTCCCTCTCCCTCGATGGGAGAGGGACAGGGTGAGGGTGATTCGTTATACCGAGCAGAGCGCTTCTGTCAACGTATTTCCCCCTCACGCTGACTCCCTCCCACCAGGGGCGAGAGAACCCATTCCCGAAGGAATGTATCCAGACATCAACGAGGGCAGTTCGTATAAAACGCGGCTTTACGGCGAGACGGGACGGACGACAAAAAGCGCATCGACGAAGTTGGGCTCATCCGCCGCGCCCCACCCATCGGCGTGTAAATCCTCGAAGTCCACATGCACTTCGCGACCCGGCAGGTAGGTCACCTGCGCATGGCGCTGCCTGTCGGCGTTGCGCGACGGCGGTCCTGTCCGCCAGCGAAGCCCGGTGTCCTTTCCATCGGGCTCAAAGACGCGAATCTCGAAAATCAACTCGCTGTTTCGACGCACGGGTGGTAGTGCCACCACGGTGCCCGTTGCTTCGTCGGGGCCAATATAAAATTCCCGCCCCAGGCGCGGCCAGACGAGGTAAATCTCGTTGATGAAGTCGGAATTGGAGGCCAGGATTTCGACTTCCAGATGCCGTGCCAGCGCCCTGACCTTCCCGCTCGCACCGCGTGCGTATTGGTCCGGCGTGGTTTGTTCAGCGTAGACGGGATCAGACGTAGCATCGTCGAAGGAAGGGGCTGTACTGTCGCATCCAGCGACCAGAAGCACGGCCATCATAAAGAGAAACAGGGCACGAACGTTGGAAGACATGGTAAATCCTCAATCGGGTGAAAAGGGAGCGTACCCGGCCTCACGCAAAAAGCGCGAAAAACCGGAAAGGGGAGCGAAGTTATTTGATCAACGTGAGGTGCTTGGTCACCACCGTGTGTCCGGCCTGCACGCGGTAGAAATACGTCCCCGACGGCATCGCAGCCGCGTCGAAGCGCACAGTGTGGGCACCGGCCTCCAGCCTTGCGTCGGTCAGCAGTGCCATCCGGCGTCCGAGCAGATCGAACACTTCCAGCCGTACATCAGCGGCTTCAGGCAGGTGGAAGCGCAGCGTGGTGACCGGGTTGAACGGGTTGGGATAGGCTTCGGCGTTCAGGTCGTCTGCCGCCTGCATCGTCTCCGTCGCCGCACGGGCGTTTGGTTGTTGCCCAACCGTCGCGGCGGCATACGCCACGAGCCTGCCGTCGGGCGACCACGCGGGGTCGAACACGCCGCCGTGGTCTGCGGCTACCAGCAGCGATGGCGCTCCCCGCAAGAGGCGGGTGTAAATCGCCCAGTCGCCTCCGCTGTTGCCGTTAAACACTAACAATTGGCTCGACGGCGACCACGCCGGGTTGGCTTCCAACTGCAGCGTTTGCGCCAACGGCACAGATGCTCCGGTGGGCGTGCCCAGCGCCGAAACGGGAATGCGGAAGAGGTCGCCCTTGTGAACGTAGGCAATGTATTTCCCGTCGGCACTCCACGCGGGGCTCGACGCATCCTCGGCCAGCAGCCACTCCTGCCCCCGTCGCAGTTCCCGCGTCCGAATGGACTGGTCGCTGGGCTGGTAGAAAACGATGGCGCGGCCATTCGGCGACCAATCTCCATCCTGCGCATCGGTGCGGATGGCACTGCGCCTGCTCGACGACATCGACACTACATACAGCGTCGGATCACACGCCGCGCCACTGCCCAGCGGACAGCGGTCGAACAGCACCTGCTGCCCGTCCGGGCTGAAGGCCGCGTTGTTGCCGCCTTCGCCGCCCGCCAGCGGAGCACTGGTCCCTGCTTTCACCTTCGTCACATACAAATCCTGGCTGCGCCACACGCCGTTGCGGTCGAACACGGTGCCATCATGCACCACCAAGGTCCCGTCGGGCGACCAGTCGGGGTTAAACTCGCCCATGCCGTCCAGGGAGGTAACCCGGTTCGTTTTGCCCGTCTGCACATCGATGGTGTAGATGTCGTAATCGCCATACGCGGGGTTGGTCGCCTGAAGATCCATCGTGACACGCCCGCTGTCGTAGACGCTGCCGTACTGGTCGCGTACCGCCACCCCGAACGTAACCTCCAAAACGGCAGGGTTTTCGGGCAGCAGTTCCACCCAGACTTCGAGCAACGGATCATCGCCGATAAAAGTCAGCACGATACAATTGTTGTACGCGCCTGCATCGCAGGTCTGCTGACTCGGCAGGATTTTGAACTGGTCTGAGACGTTCTTGCAACTACCGTCTGCCTTAGGCACACACACCTGCCCCACCGACAGGTTTTTGGTTTCGTAGAAGATGATTTCATCAAGGAGGCCGGGCACATAGAATGGAAGCAGGTTGCCCACCTCCAGCGCCATATCGACGGGCACCCACTCATACCGTGCAAGGTAGCTGCCGGAGAGGTTCGTGAAGTCCGGCGTGGCATCGCCGTCGAAGTCCAGCGCGTCGGAGAAATTGAAGGACGACAGATACACCGTGCCGCTGGCGTCGTAGCGCACGCTGGCATTGCGTCCACCGTGCATGCCCGTGATGTCCTGCACCGATTCCAGACTGCCGTTGTCGTCGAACAACGCAAGGAAGGTAGCGGCGGTGCCGGGAGCTGTGAGGTCCGTGACGCCGTCTTCGTCGAAGTCGGCGGCTCCGGTATAGTTGCCTGTTACGTAGACCTGCCGCGTGCCCACGTTGGCAAACACGCCCGTTCCAGCATCGTGCTCCGCACCGCCCATCACCCGCGTCCAGACCCTGCCTACACCTGCGTTCAGGTCATACCGCGCCAGAAACGCATCCCGCTGACCGTGGCTGGCGGGCGTCAGGTCTTCGGCGGTACCAGTGAGGTAAAATCCCCTGGCCTGATCCTCAGCAAGGGCAATGCCTTCTTCCCGCGCATCGGCAGCCCCGAGGGATTCATGCACCGTGGTGGAAAGCAGAAACAGGGTGAAACAGGCAATAAAAGCATCCTGCTCGGGGACACCGTTGAACGGCGTGCTCTCCAGCGTGAATGTGTCGAAGGAAAGGGTCCCGGCAAAGGCGCCCGTGATACACAGTTCAGTGCTTCCCACGGCGATGTCGTTCGCCATGCTGTAGTCGGTGCCCGTGAGGTGAATGGCATCGGACGGCGTGCCCGTGTCTTTGTGAAAACGCGCCACAAAGACATCAAAGTCGTCGGGGTGGGCCGTTGGGGTTTGGAAGTCGACGGTGCCGTTGTTGTCGTAGTCGAACTGCTGCTCAAAACCACCCGTGATATACACCTCGGGAAGCAGCGCGGTTGGCGAAACGCCGATCCCCATCCCGATATCCTCGCCGACGCCCCCGGCACGCCGCGCCCAGCGCAGCGTGGGTCCATCGCCATCGGCAAACGATGCGATGAATACGTCGGTATCCGTCGTGGTGGAGAGGTCGGGTGTGCCGTCGCCATCGAGGTCGAGACTTTCGCTGAACATGCCGGTCACGTAGACATGGCCGTCGCGGTCCAGCGCGATGCTTTCGACGGCATCGTTGGAGGCTCCGGTCAGGGTCACCACCCATTGCAGAGCGAGGGCCTCGTTGTATTTCGCCAGAAAGCCGTCGCCCTCGTTGCTGGTGTGATCGACGACGCCATCGCCATCGAAGTCCACCGCGCCCCGAAACGAACCCGCCACAAAGGCATGGCCGGACAAAGGATCGACGGCGAGGTCCCGCACCGTTACATCAGGATCATGGCCGAGGGGAATGACCTGCTCAAATTCCTGGGCGAGCACAGGAGCACGGATCAGCAAAAGGACAAGCAGGCAAGGCAACACGCGAAAAGAAAAAGGGCGAAACATGGGAGCGTCCGTTGGTGAAGGAAAACCTGCCCTCTTCACGCAAGACGCTGCGCAAACCGGAAAAGCGTGGCGATTTTTTTTGCGTCTTGTATATTCCGGTTGCAGCCTCCCCCCGTTCGGCGTGTCTTTCTTGAGGATTGAGTTCTCGCATGAACGCACCATCTGACATCACGCAGCTTTTGCAGCAGGCCCAGCACGGGGATGGCGATGCCCTCAATCGCCTCTATCCGCTGGTCTACGACCACCTGCGCGAGATCGCCCACGGGCAACTGCGCCGCCGCCCCGGCGACACGTTCCAGACGACGGCGCTCGTCCACGAAGCCTACCTCAAGCTGTTCGACCAGCAGCAGGTGAGCGTGGAAAGCCGGGCGCATTTCTATGCCCTCTCGGCCCGCGCCATGCGGCATATCCTCGTCGACCATTTTCGGCGCAACCACGCCCAGAAGCGCGGTGGGCACGGGGTCGTCCTGACGTTGAACGAAGGCGTCGTTCCCACCGAAGCACGCGGCGAGGTGCTGCTGTCCCTCGATGACGCGCTGCTTCGCCTGGCCCAGCACAACGAACGGCTCAGCCAGGTGGTGGAATACAAGTTTTTCGGTGGCATGACGCAGGAAGAAATCGCCGTAGTGCTGGGCATCAGCGACCGCACCGTGCGCAACGACTGGCGCAAGGCCCGCGCTTGGCTGGCGCATGAACTCGCCGAGTTAAGCTAATGGCGCTGCACTGGCAACAGATCGAATCCCTGCTGGACCACGTCCTTGACCTCGAACCGGAGGCGCAGGCCGCCTACCTCGATGCCCATTGCCCCGATCCCGAGGTACGCCGTTATATCGAGGACCTGATTCGGGCCGATGCCGACGCACCCGCGTTTTTGGACGAAGACGCCGTCCGGTTTGCTTCGCCACTGCTGGAAGCAGAGCCGATGGGGTTGGGCGAGCGGCAGGTGGGACCGTATCGGCTGGTGCGCGAACTGGGGCGCGGCGGCATGGGCATTGTCTACCTCGCCGCACACGACGACCTCGACCGGCAGGTGGCGCTGAAGCTCGTCCGGGGCGGCCTTGCCGACCCCACCGCCACCGCCCGTTTTCTGCACGAACGCCGCGTGCTCGCCCGCCTCGAACATCCCAACATCGCCCGACTCTACGATGTAGGCGTCACCGACGACGGCACGCCGTACTTTGCGATGGAATGGGTGGAAGGCACGCCGCTCACCGATTTTTGCGATGCCCACCGCCTCGACATCACCGCCCGCCTGCGTCTGTTTGAGGCAGTGGGCCGGGCCGTCCAGCACGCGCACCAGCACTTCATCGTCCACCGCGACCTCAAGCCAAGCAACATCCTGGTGGCCGAAGAAACCTCCGACAAACCGCAGGTTAAGCTCCTCGACTTCGGCATTGCCAAGGTGTTGGCTGAGGCGGAAGAAGCCATCACCGCACCCCAGACCGAGACGGCCTTCCGACGGATGACGCTGGCCTACGCTGCGCCGGAGCAGGTACAAGGCACTGCCATCACCACCGCCACCGACGTATATAGCCTCGGCGTGGTGCTCTATGAACTCCTCACGGGGCAACGCCCCTATGCCATCCAGGGATCGGGATTGGAAGCCGCCCAGGCCGTGCTGACCCAGGAACCCAAACGCCCCAGCACCATCCTGACAGGCAACGCCAGCACAACGGAAACCGCCAAAGCCCGCGCCACCACCGTCGATCAACTCAGCCGCCGGTTGCAGGGCGACCTCGACGTGATCTGCCTGAAAGCCCTCGCCAAAGAACCCGAGCGTCGGTATGCCAGCGCCGAGGCGTTTGTGGAAGATATCCGGCGGCACCTCGCGGGGTTGCCCGTGGCGGCGCGGCCCGCCACGGCGCGGTACCGCGTGCGCAAGTTCGTTCAGCGCCACCTGCAGGGCGTATTTGCTACCGCCGCCGCCGTGGGGCTGCTGGCCCTCGTTGTGACGTTTTATACCAGCCGCCTGCAAACCGAGCGTGATGCTGCCCAGCAGGAAGCTTACAAGGCCGAGCAGGTGGCGGCGTTTATGGCGGATTTGTTCTCGGCGTCGAACCCATGGGAAGAAGTGCAGGGCGACACGCTCCGCGCCCGCGACCTGCTGCAACGCGGCGCCACCCGCCTCGAAACCGAACTGGCCGATGAGCCGGAGGTGCAGGCCCGCATGATGCAGCACATCGGCGACCTGTACCAGCAGTTGGGGCTCTACGACGAAGCCACGCGGCTGCTCGCGCAGGCCCTCGCCATCCAGCGCGAGACACTCGGCCCCACCCATCCCGACGTGGCCCGCACCCTGCGAGGACAGGCGTGGGTGGCCTTCCGGCAGGGCCACTTTTCGCTAGCCGACTCGCTGGCGCAACGTGCCCTCACGATCGACGAAAGCACGTTGGGGACTAGCAATTTATCCGTGGCGAAAGACCTGGATGTGATGGCCCTCGCACGCAACGAGCAAGGCGATTATGCCGCCGCCGAGTCCTTACACCAGCATACGCTTGCATTGCGTCAGCAAGGCGGTGCTACCGAGGTGGAGTTGGCGCAAAACTGGCATGAACTCGCCTCGTCCCTGGCCTCGCAAGGCGACTATGCGGCTGCCGAGTCGCTGGAGCAGGTGGCCCTGGGGCTGTACCGCGCCCATTACGATCCCAACCACCCCTCTATCGCCGAAGCGCTGAGCAACCTCGCGGCGTTTGCGGGTCATCTGGGCAAACTTGATGACGCCGAGACCTACAACCGCGAAGCCATCGCCATCAAACGCAGCGTCCTCCCGCCTGACCATCCCAACCTCGCCATGACGTTGAGCAACCTGGGCGTGGTGGTGGGTATGCTGGGGCGGTACGACGAGGCGGGCGAGTTGATGCGGGAAGGGCTGCGCATCCGCCGGGCCCGTTTCGGCGACAACCACCCGCTGGTAGCTTCGGCCCTGCGAAATCTGGCCCAACTGGCCATCCACCAGGGCGACCTGCCACTGGCAGAGACGTATGCACTCGAAGCGCTGGCGACCACCACCCGGGCGTTTGGCCCGCACCACCCCAGCGTTTCTGCCACCGAAGCCATCGTGGGCGACATCCGGCTCGACCGGGGCGACTTCGCCGGAGCGGAGCAGGCCTACCGGTCGGCGCTTGCCGTTGACCGCGCGGCCCTCGGCCCGGACCATGCCACCGTCGGCGGCGACCTGCACTACCTTGCCACCGCCCTCCTCCAACAACAGCACTACGCCGAGGCCGATTCGCTCTTTCAGCAGGCGCTGGCGATCCGCCGTGCGTCCCTCGGCGAAGATCACCCCAACAATGCCCCCACCTTGCGTAACCTTGGGCGGCTATACGGCGAGACGGGGCGTTTTGCTGAGGGCGAGCCGTTGCTCCTGGAAGCGTTGCAGTTGCAAGTAGACGGTCTTGGCCCCGACCATCCCTACATTCCCCAGACCCGGCAGGTCATCGCCGACTTCTACAGGGCCTGGGGCAAACCGGACGAAGCCGCCAAGTATGTGGAGTGAACCTGCATACTCAGCGCGCTGAAGAAAGACTATCCTTCCAGCGCAGTCCGGCAATATGCAGCGCACTTCGCCATCTCGGCCAGCACGTCGGAGTCTTCGGGAATCGGATATTCGAGTTCAATCATCGCCGTGATGGGATAGCTGTTGTCCCGTAGCAGCCGCAACACCTCGCCGATGGGGGTGTCACCGTCTCCCCACGAAACATTATCGCCGCCATTTTCGGGCGTCTTGCGGTCCTTGAGGTGCAGGTGCGAAATGCGGTCGTGATACTGCTCAATGACCGGAATCGGCGACGTGCCCAGCCCTGCCACGTAGTGCCCGATGTCGAGGTTGAGCATGTTGTACGGCGAGTGCGAGAGTGGACTGTCGAAGCTGAAGCCTTCGGCAGCGACCTGGGTGTGGTTGTGCATGCCCACCAGCATTTCGTGCCGGGTCGCGAATGGCCCCATGCGCGCGCCCGCTTCCTCCGAGATCTCGAATGAAATACCGCGCGCCCCGACGGCTTTGGCGGCGCGAAACGCATAATCAATGGCGTCGTCCGACCAGTCTGGGCTTCCCAACTTAAGAATGTCGATGGTTACGCCCGCATCGTTGTACATCTTGCCGAGCGCTTCGAACCGGTCCATTGGGGCCGACATCCGCCACTTTCCGGCTTCGGCTTGGGCTTCCTCGCGGGCTGCCCGAAACGCCGCCCGTTCATCGTCGCTCATCTCGCGGAAGTTGCTGGGGAAGGCGGGGCCGGTGGGTGCGCCAGCGAACTGCTCGGCGGCATCGCCCATCAACTCCACGGTGGTCAATTCCAGCGACACCAGATGGTTGAGAATTTCTTCGGCGGTGGGGCGCAAGGACCGGAAGCTGTACGAGATCGCCCCGATTTGCACGTCTGCCACCGAACGCGTGCGCAGGAGCAAGCCGGGGCTTCCCAACGAGACCACAGGCAACAGCCCACACGCGGCCGCTGTGGTTTTGAGAAATCCGCGGCGCGACACGGTGGCGGTAGCAGGCGTTTGGGGGTCAGCGGTATGCATGAGAGTAGCCAATTAGGGTGGGAAGGCAGGATACAGGTCAAGGTAGAAAATCTACTCTTTCAAATCCTTGTAGCTGATGAGTTGGATACCACGTTCTTCGATGAAGGCTTTCACGTGCGGGTTGGTCCACATATCGGTGACGCCCTGCCGGTCTCCCGCCACATCTTCATAACCCACGTGATGCACGGCCTGAAGCTCGGGCGTATCGAAGCCGGGGTGTTCGACGAACAGGTACGTCTTGCCCGCCTCCAGCCCTTCGAGCATCCGCAGGAAGCTGGCGATTTTTTCTTCTGGGGTGGCGTGCGGCCCATCATAGCTCACTCCTTCCACGCCTAACTCATGAGGCAGGATGTCGAGTCCGTATTCCATCACCAGTTCCTTGACCAGCGCCTGCACCTCATCGCTGAGCCACGTACACCCCATATGCCCCGAGATGTGGCTGATGCGCGGGATATGCTTCAGCCCCATTTCGATCTGCGCCCGAAACTCCTGTTCAACGTCCTCCAGCGTCCACGCGTTTTCGATGAGCGCCTGCCCCGCATAGTTCTCGTTCGGGAAAATCATCGGGTAGAAGTAGCCGTTTTCGTCGCGCAGGCTGGGAGCCGCTGACATAGGCCGCCACTTGATGTTATCCCATTCACTGCTGAGCGCGAGATGGATGCCCACATCAAGATCCGGCACCTCGGCGAGCATCTGCACGGCTTCGGGAAACCACGGCGACGGCACGATGACTTCCACAGAAGTCATGATGCCTTCGTGATAGGTTTTCATGATGGCCTCGTTGCCCGCGTGGGCATAGCCCATGTCGTCGCCCCGGACAATGAGGCGGGGCGGGGTTTCCTGGGCGAACGCGGTGTGTGCAACTGTGAGGCAAAACAGGAGGAGCAGGGCGTGTTTCATGACGGTAGTTGCCTAAAAATCAGAATCCAACGGAAAATCAGGTACCCGTCTCATACAACTGGATTTGCGATAACGTCTCTGACTCCGACGCCTGTACCCGATACAAATCCCAGCGCAGTTGCAGGTTCATCCAAAACCCGGCACTGGTTCCAAAAAAACGGGCCAGCCGCAAGGCTGTACTCGGCGTGATGCCCCGGCGACCGTTAACCAGTTCATTGACACGCTGATAGGGTACATGAATGCGGTCTGCCAAGTGGCGCTGCGTAATCGCCAGCGGGGTTAAAAACTCTTCCTGAAGAATTTCTCCCGGATGAGCCGGGGCGCGGTGTGTTGGGATGCGAACCATAGCAAAAACGCGTTAGTGATAATCCACAATTTCGACATTCGCGGGGCCGTGTTCTGTCCAGACAAAACAGATCCGATACTGGTCGTTGATGCGGATGCTGTGTTGTTCCTGCCGATCACGTTGCAGCGCTTCCAGCCGATTTCCGGGCGGGACCCGAAGATCATTTAACTGCTCCGCAGAATCGAGTTGGTCCAATTTACGCTGAGCCACCCGCCACAGCGTCTGAGGCAAGGCACGGCGGGCCGCACGGGTTGAAGTACCGTTAAAAAGATCCTCGCTTGCTTGATTGAAGAATGACTGGATCATAGAAACACGGTATCACGGATATTATGCTACTACTGAAAAAAAAAGGGCGGGTTTCTTCGGTTTCGTGTACCGTTCTGGTTGTTTTCTGCTGAGACGAGACTCTCTTCACGAACGCACGGCATAGGGCCGGTAGTGGTAATATTTGGGGCGGCGATCCAGCCGCACATGGAGCCAGGCCACGCCGCCGCCTGCGGTGCTGAGCCAAATCGGCTGGGCGCCCAGGCGTACTTCCATCGTTTTCCCCACGGCTTGCCAGAGCGCGTGCTGCTGCGTCATCGGGGCACTTCGCGTAAACGCGGCGAGGTGTCCATACGCCATATCCGGTGCCCGAGGCGAGGGCACCACCAGCGTGGCATCGCGGCCCAGGTTGTCAAAAACGACAACGCCTGCGTGAGTGTCGTCATCCGTGAAATAACGGGCAAACGGGCGCGGCTCCGGTGCCCGATCCAAACCCGGACTGTCCACCAACACACACTCAAACGCCTGATCCTGCGTGGCGGTGGAGACGGGCGGCGTCTCCCAGCGAAAGGCCGTAAACGGCACCTCGGCAAGGATCGTCATAAAAAACGTGCGAAACGCTTCCTCCTCTTGCCACTGCGTAAGGACGGCCGCATACGACATCAGGGCACCGTCGTGCTGCAAGGTGTAGCGCCGCACCCGGCCGTTCGGGAGTATTTCTTCCGTAAAGGTATACACCGTCGCTACAACTCATTCCGCCGCATCTGCTCCACGGCGTAGTCGCAGGCGCGGGCGGTGAGGGCCATGTAGGTAATCGACGGGTTCTGAATGGCCGATGAGGTCATACACGCCCCGTCGGTGACGAACAGGTTGGGCACGTCCCACGCCTGGTTGTTGCCGTTGAGCACGCTGGTGTTGGGGTCGCGGCCCATGCGGGCGGTGCCCATCTCGTGGATGCCAATGCCGGGCGGATGTGCCTCGGGCGTTCCCATCGTGGTGATGTTCTTCGCCCCCACTGCTTCCAGCATCTCGATGGCCTGCGCCTTCATGTCGTCCATCATCAGCAGTTCGTTCTCGTGGAAGCTGCATTCGATGTGGAGCGTGGGCAGCCCGTAGGCGTCCAACTTGTCGTGGTTCAGCGTGACGCGGTTGTCTTCGTACGGCAGCATTTCGCCAAAACCAGCCATGCGCATCGCCCACTGGTCGGGATTGCGGAGTTCCAGCTTCAGGTCGGTGCCAAAGGCATAGCCATTGAGAGAACGCATCCAGCTGTCGCGGGTGGCGCGGCCCTGGTAGGCATAGCCCCGCAAGAAGTCGGTGTCTTGTTTGTCCACGTTGCGGAAGCGGGTGATGTACGTCCCGTTCGGGCGATGCCCCCGCACATATTTGTCCTCAAAACCCTCGATTTCTCCGTTCGCACCAAACACCCACAGATGATCCATCAGGTATTTGCCCAGCGCCCCGCTGGAGTTGGCGAGGCCGTCGGGGAAGCGCGGCGAGGTTGAGTTGAGCAAGATCCCGGTCGTGCCCAGCGTGGACGCGCAGAGGAAGATGACGCGGGCGTTGTATTCGATCATCTCGCCGGTGTGGGCATCCACCACCCGCACGCCCGTGGCACGGTCGGTCTCTTCGTTGTAGATGACGCTGTGGACGATGCTATCGGTGGCGACGGTGAGGTTGCCCGTGGCGAGAGCCGCGGGCAGCGTGGCGCTCAGGGTGCTGAAGTAGGAGCCCGTCGAGCAGCCGCGTTCGCAGGGGCCGCAGTAGTGACACGGCTGCCGTCCGTTGTGCTGCTGCGTCAGCACCGCCACACGCCCGATCGTGTGCACACGGTCGGTGTAGATGTCTTTCATCTTGTCGCGCACATGCCGCTCTACCACGTTCATTGCCATGGGCGGAAGAAACTGTCCATCGGGGAGCACCGGCATGTTTTCGGCTTGCCCGCTGATACCTACGAACCGCTCCACATAGTCGTACCACGGCGCGATGTCGGCGTAGCGAATGGGCCAGTCCACGCCATAGCCATCTTTGGCGTTGGCCTCAAAGTCGAGGTCGCTCCAGCGGTAGCACTGCCGCCCCCACATCAGCGAACGTCCGCCGAGATGATACCCGCGCAGCCAGTAGAACGGCTTGTCCTCCGGGTAGCTGTAGGGGTTGTCCTTGTCGTTGACGAAGAAGTGCTCGGTGGACTCGGTGAAGGCGTAGCACTTGTTCTGGATGTAGTGCTCCTCTTCGTACCGCTGCCGGTCGCCGAGGTCGCGAAACTTGAAGTCCCACGGCATCTTGTGCTCACCGACATAGTCTTGCCCATGCACCACGTTGCGCCCCCGCTCCAGCAGGAGCACCTTCAGGCCTTTTTCGGTCAACTCTTTGGCGGCATATCCGCCCGCAATGCCCGACCCCACCACGATGGCGTCGAATGTACGTGTCTGTGGCACGGTGTTGTTGGTTTTGGTGGATGGATGTGTGTCCTAGCGTGAAACGTGATGCGTAAAACGTGAACTCGTCTCTACCGTCCGGTGCCTCGAAAAAACCATACCGCGTTCTCCACACGCACGGCCTAAATCTTGGCTGCCGACGAAGGAGTCTGACACCCTCACGTTTCTCGTCTTCACGCTACAGCGCGTAACTGCGCCCAACGTCGGCAAACGGCACATCGCCGTCCCACTGTCCCATCGGGTTGACGCGTAGTTCCTGCGTTGCGCCCACTTCCGAGGTGTAGTAGCCCAGAAGCGTCATCTCGCGCATTTGCATAAAAAACCAGGCACGCGGAGAACGCCTTCCGGTTGCTTCTTGATGCTCAGCGGCCAGCGCCGTCAGCACCGCATCTTGCTGTTCGGGGCTGCATGCAGCGAATGCGGCCCCATGTTCGGCCTCGCAAAAGTCGTTGGTGGCCTCCAGCCCTTCCAGAAAGCGTTCCTTGTACGCGGCGGATTGCCATTCGCCCACCATCAGGTCGATGAAGTCCGGCACACCTGCGTCGATGGCACCGGGGGTGTCGGTGGTGGGGATGATGCGTTCGGAAAAGGCAGCCACCAGATCATGCTGTGCGGTGCTGAACGTTTTTCCAGCCGCCGCCTGCTGGGTCGGATCGGTGGCACAGCCGCTCAAAAAAGCGCTGAGGGTGGGTGCCGATATCACCCCGCCCAGGGCCAATGCGGCGCGTTTCAGGGCATCTCGTCGGTTCATAATCCTCGTCGTCTTGGAGCGAACAAACTAATCTCATGGGTGGCGGCGCTGCAATGTAGATCCTCCCGACAGGGAAGGCAAGTCATACGAGCTATTCTGCCTCGTCATACGGCAGTTCCTCTAGCCCCACCCCGATATAATCGGGCACAGGATCAACCTCGAACTGCACAGCGGTGATGGTGGTTTGGCCTGCCAGATACGCCTTTGCCACCCGGTGCATGCCATCCATCACGTGCCCGTCGGCAGAAAGGATGATGGGGTAGCGCAGGTCAGTTTCTTCTATCAGCCGTGCATGATCCGCCACCGCCCGACAGGTAGGTTGCGTCGATTCCTCAAACCAGTACGGCTCGTCCAGTTCGCGGATGGCGTCCAACGACACTTCTTTGCGTGGGAAGTCCCGGGTTTGGGCGACCAACTTATCCACGTCCCAGATCAGGCGGCCTCGGTCGGATGGACGCGAATGGTATTGTTTGCGCATGGCTTTTTGTTGAACGAGAGGAAAGCGCCTCAAGGTACCAACGTCGCCATCATAAGATCGGTGTCGCTGCGATCCTGCTGGGAAAAGTACAGCCACTGCCCGTCGGGCGACACTGCCAGCCCGTGTTGATTGGATAGGAGCGTCGGGGGCAACGAGGCAACGGCACGGTCGGTCTGGCCTTCAAATGCATGAAACATCAAAACCGGCGTGACTTCCTGCATGCGGTCGAGGTAATAAAAGCCGCTGGGCGTCAAGGCCCAATGACCCCAGTCGCGGGCCAGCGGGGCGGCATGCACACGGCGCTCGTGCGGAGCGTCGAAGGCACGGTACCAGAGCCCGTCCTGATCGGCCTTGGTGTAATAGAGGCCGCTACCGTCGGGCGCAGGCTGGGCCGCAAACCCACCGTTGGTGGTCCAAGGTTGGGCGGTGCCCGTCGCCGGGTCAAGCTTCCAAAGATCCCACCGCCCCGACTGGTTGGAGGAGTAATAGACACGTTGTCCATCTACCGACCACAGCCCCAGCCGCTCGTCGTCCTCACTGGTCGTGAGGCGCGTGACCGCTCCCGAAGCCACATCGAGTTGATACAGATCGCTGTGCCCGTCGTCCATCACCTCGAAAAGCAAGGCGCGGCCCTCGGGCGACCAGCGCGGATGCCGCACCGTTGCGCTGCCAAACTGCGTCTGTTGCACCGGCTGACTCCCCGCAGCGTCGCTAAGCCACAGTTCGGGGTGCCCCGACCGGATGGAAACAAACGCCAGCGTGGTGCCGTCGGGCGACACGGCGGGTTCGGCGTCCCACCGGGTCGACCTGATCACGGGCACGGGGGACAACGAATCCGAAGCACCCAGCGGCATCCGCCAGATGCTGGCCTCGGGGCGCACCTCGGCATATACCATGCGGTTCTGCTGAATGGAAGGAAAAAGCACCGCCCCTCCCGGCAAAGATAGCCGATGCTTCGTTTGCGAAGGCATGTCCAAGCGCCACAACCCATCATCCGTCGCATACACCAGCGCGTCGTCAGCCCAGGCCATGCCGAGTTTAAACCCGCCATCGTCTGTCATCACCGTTTCGCGCACCGCCACGGGGTGCCCGGTCTCTCGGCGTACATCCACCACCACCACGTCATGGTTGCCCTCTACCTTGGCCCGCACCAACGCCACCTGGTTGCCCGACGGCGAAAACGCAGGATCGAGGTCGCCCACAAAACCGGCAGGCGGCGTGGTCAGCGGCGTCGCGTGGCCCGTGTCGAAGGAAAACAGATACACCTGCAGTGGCGCGCCCGGTGCTGCCCGGTCTGAAAACGCCAGCGCCTGCCCATCGGGCGACCACGAAAGCGAGGAGGCGACGTTGGCTACACAATCATACACTTTGCGGGCACGCCCACCGAGCGCAGGCATCACATACAGTGCCCGCGTCCCCTGCGCATGCCGGGCAAAGGCGAGCTGGGAACCGTCGGGCGACCACGATGGGCTCATGTCGGTGGCTTCACCGTCGGTCAGCGGGATCAGCGTTTCGCTGCCTTCCTGCTTGAGGTACAGGTGGGCATGGGTCGCCCCCGGCTGCTGCCACGCAAACGCCACGCGGCTGCCCTCCGGGGAAAGTGCCGGGTAGGTCTCGCTGCCCTGCAAGGTCGTAAACGGCACCACGGCAGGCGGCGAGGAAGCTGGGCGCGCGGGTTGCACGCCCCACCAGACAAGCCCCATTCCGGCAGCCACCAACACCGTGACCAGCAGCAACGCCGGAGGCAGCAACGAGCGCTGCGCAACCGAGGGCGCTGTGCTGGGTGAATCGACGGAAACCGGGGCAATCAGCCGATAGCCGCCCTTCTGGATGGTCTCGATATAATGCGGTTGCTGGCGGCTGTCGCCAAACACTTTGCGCAGTTCCGAAATCGCCCGCGACAGCACCTTGCGGCCCACCACCGTGTCGGCCCACACCGCGTCCAGCAGCCTGTCTTGCGAGACCAACTGCCCCTCCTCCTGG
This sequence comes from Rhodothermia bacterium, assembly GCA_030428385.1. Classification (GTDB taxonomy): domain Bacteria; phylum Bacteroidota; class Rhodothermia; order Rhodothermales; family JAAAOL01; genus JAUIDY01. Next base: position 39,963 of record JAUIDY010000024.1, read on the forward strand.
GCCAGCACCACCAGCACCTGCATCACCTTGGGCTCTACGCGCACCGTCTCTCCCTCCCGCACCAGTTGGTTGAGCAGCGGCCTCACCTGCCACGCACCAACGAAAAAGGGCGCGTTTGTGTCGAGGGCGGTGGGTACAGGCAATTCCGGCATAAATCAGCGAAACAGCGGCTTCCTAGAAAAAACTATAACAAAAAAGGACCTTTCCCTGGCGTTGAAGAAGCAGGCGCAGGCTATGCTGCGATCTAACGAACCACGTCACCAAAGGATACAGCCCGATGTTGTTGTCTACCCATCCCCGATGCCTTCGCCCCTGTTCTGGCCTGCTCTTGGTGCTACTCTTTGCCGGATCCGTTGCTGCCCAAGACGCTCCGCTGATCACGCCGGGCCATCCCTTGTTTGATGCGGAACGCTTTGCCCCTTTCCGCGCCGAATACACGCAGGTGGGCTTTCCATTTTTTGTCGACTTTCAATCCACCCAATGGAACAACCAGCCTACCTACAGCGCCCTCATGATCATGCACGGCCCCGGTGGCGTCGGCATTGATCACGTGGGCCATTTCGCCAGCGACTTCCGCTTTGCCTACCGTGATTTCAGCTTCGGTGCGTACGGGCGCGAGCAGTTGGTCATTGAAAATCGCAACGACACACTGGCGGTCTCGCGTATGCCGCTCGACGGCGAGACGCCCCGAACGATGTCGTATACCGAAACGCCCCTCTCCGAGCCTGTTTTCGACGGCACACTGCTGTACTGGCTGCTCGCGGGCGTGGCACTAGAGACAGGCGACACCTTTCGCATGAACCAGTGGCTTCCGGAGCAGAAAGGCATCACGGTGCGCCCCAGCGCGGTCTTTACCATCACGGGAAAAGAAAGCGTCACGACACCGGAGGGACACGCCTATGCCTGTCAGGTGGTGGAAGCGACAGGCCAAGCAGGTACCTTTGTGATGTACGTTGCCAACGAGGCACCCTACCTCATTAAGCAGGTTGTTCACCCACCCGGTCAGGACCCAGTTACCGTTATCGAACTCAAGGGGTTGAGGTAATACCGATGTCGCCTGTGGATGCCTGCATAGCGTAAACACCCGATTCCACGTTCCCTCTCCCTTGATGGGAGAGGGTCAGGGTGAGGGTGATACCAAGCGAACCTTCTCACTGTTTAGCTCCCGGCGCTCAGGCATCGTCATCCGAGGCGACGGTGCGGGCATAACGAACCAGCACGATCCCAGCGGCCAGCATCCAGAAAACCCCCACCGGGATGATCAGAAAACCGTAGGTGGTGAGTCCTGCACCGCCCGTCAGCATCGCAATGGCGTTGAGCAGCCCGGTAAACGCCGTCAGGAGACTCCAGCGGAACAGCCACGTCGGCACCCACACCCCGCGCCCGGCAACAGACAGGAACGTTGGCCCGACGCCCACGATGAGGATGGTGGCAACCCAGTCAGCACGGGAGGCCACCCACCCGACGATCTCGGCCACCAGCACCGTCGATGCCGAGGTATCATCGCCCACATGCACCACCACCGACAGCCACGCCACATACGCCACCGTCACGATGGGCACGCCGACCCAGTAGCAATATCGGGCGAGGTGAGCCACCAGAGGACGTTGCTGACCCAGCATCGACATGGCGGTTGCCGCCATGCCCCAGACCATTACGCCGACGATCCACACGCACAGGTTGGCCAGCAGCCACGGACGGGTTTCGGAAACGGCAGTGATGTAGCCCGCCATGTCATCGGCAGCCAGCGCGGCGTCAATGTCGGCTCCGGAAATACCCCAGAGGATCGCGCCTGTAATCATGGTTAAGGCAGCGATAATGGCCGCGACACCGCCCATACGGGCCGTTTGGTTTATGTTGTGTTGCATGGTTCTGTCGGATGAAGGTGATCAAATCGTTTCCTTATCCCTTACTACAGAAAACCCTACAACAAAAGCTCATTCCGCCTTCGGAGCCTGCAGGTCAAACCCGGCGGCCACCACGCGGATCGCCGACGGAACGCCTGCGTCATCGAGCGTAAACGTCACGTCGCCCGCCGTCCAGTGCATGGAAAAGTCGGTGGTGGAATGTGGGAGAAGCAACTGATTGGCGGCATCGCCCCCTTGCGCCCGGTTGAAGAGGTCGATGTACAGCGCATTGCCCTCGCGGAAGACGCGGCCCAGCGTGGTGCCCCCGGCCTGATACGTGCCCACGTAGCCATCCAACGTCGCGGGATCAAGCTGGACGATCGGCTCGGCGGGTGGGGGTGAGACGGGCGGCGGAAGCGTTTGGTCGAGTTCGCGGATCCAGATGTTGCGGAAGCGCACGGGATTGTCGTGGTCCTGTAAAATGAGCGGCAGCCGGGGCGCGTGCGACGTGTAAGGCAGGTGCTGCAACCAACTCGTGGGTCCCCAATACGCCGTGTGATCCTGCACCAGCACGCCGTTGTGGATCACGGTGATACGGGCGGGCTCTTTCAGGCTTCCATCCGGGGCAAAATGCGGGCGGCGGAAGATGATGTCGTACGTCTGCCACTCGCCGGGCGGGCGAGCCACGTTGACGAGTGGCGGAGCCTGCCCGTAGGCGGCAGCGGCCTGCCCGTCGGGATAGGTGTCGTTTTCGTACGAGTCGAGCACCTGTATTTCATAATGCCCCATCAAGAAGACACCGCTGTTGCCACGTCCCTGCCCGCTCCCTACGGCAGGCACCGGAGCGGCCCATTCCACGTGCAGTTGCACGTCGCCAAAGGCCTGCTTCGTCTGGATAAAACCGGAGCCCGCTACGGTCTCCATATACCCGCCTTCTACTTTCCACGGCGCCGCGCCGCCGTTCACGCTCTGCCATTTCGAGAGGTCGGTGCCATCGAACAGCACGATAGCATCGGAGGGCGGGGCAACGGGACCCGTGGCTGGGCCGGGCGTCACCACCACGGGACGGGGACGGGTGAAGTCGTGGGCTTTCCAGCCTTCGTCGGTCTGAGCAAGGGCATCACCTGCCAGCAGCAAGACGCCGAGCAGGAGAACGAGGGTGGTGGATCCGTACGGTGTTGTCATGGTGCGTGGGACTCATCATGTGCGAGAATCAGAGGACGCAACATAGGCATTCCGCACGGACGGGGCAATGCGTCGGCCTACTCCGTGACGACCTCTGCCTGCGCCTCGTTGTTGCTGGGGTTGGTGTCGTCGTCCAGCCCGCCAGTAATCGTGGCGGTGTTGGTAAGGCTGATGTGAACAAGCCCGATCATGGTGAGCGTGGCCTGCTGCCCGGATGTCAGTTCGCCCACGTCCCAGATCCCGGTATCGGCCGTGTAGGTTCCCTGTGTGGTGGTTTGGCTCAGGTGCGTGAAGCCGAAGTCGAGCAGGTCCGTGACCTCAACGCCTGTTGCCATGCTGGGGCCGTGGTTGGTGACGACGACGGTGAAGGTCGCCTCGTTGCTGAAAAAAACAACTTCAGGATCCACCGTCTTGGTGATTGCGAGGTCGTAGCCCGAACCCGCGGTCAGCGTCACGGTTGCCTCGTTCGAGGTGCTGCCCCGGCCATCGTCGGCGACGTACGTAAACGTGGTGCCGGTGAAGGTCGCCGGTGCGGAATAGGTAAATCCCCCGCCAGCATCCAGGCTGAGGCTGCCAGCGTCCACGTCCTGCACCAGCGCTACCGTGAGCACGTCATCGTTTGGGTCCGCGTCGTTGGCGAGCACCCCGAGCGGTGTCGGTACAATCAGCAGGCCGCCGTCGGGAACGACATAGGCATCGTCGGTGGCCGTGGGCGGATCATTCACTTCGAGGACGGTGATGGTAACCGCCGCCTCGTTGGACCTCTCTCCCTCCTCGTCCGCCATCCGATACGAAAACGTATCCGTACCTACGAAGCCTGCGTTGGGGGTATACACCACCCGCCCGTTGTCCTGCGGCACCGCCGTGCCCATGCTGGGAGGCTGAATAATCATCACCGAGGCGGGGTCGAGTTCGCTGGTGTTGTCGCGGTCATTAGCGAGCACCAGCACCGCTACCGGGGTGTTCTCCAACGTCCGGGTTTGGTCCGGCACGGCCCGCGGCGGCTGGTTTCCCCGGTCGATGACCACCTGTACGTCATCGACAAAGTGTTGGTCGAATTCGTTACGCGTGGTCTCGTTCTCCCCTTCCTCATGCACTTCAAGGAAGACAACAAAATAACGGGTGCCGTCGGGAAGCCATAGGGTTGCCCGGGCAGCCTCCCATTTGTCTCCGCCCGTGTGGGTAAAAGGCGCGAACGTCTCGGCGAGCAGGCCGGGGACGGCGCTTAGAAACTGCTCCGGGTCGCCCTGTTGCGGAAAAGCGCTCGGATCACCGGCATAGGCATGGATGCGAACGCCGAAGGTGCGGCTGTCATCTGAGCCCGCCAAGAAGGCCAGCGTCCCGGCCTGCACGCGCACGCGCCGCATGGAGGAGCGCAGGCTGTCTGGGATGATCGATACATAGTCGAACACCTGAAACACCTGTGCCGCTGTCGAAGCGCCCGGGCCGTCGGGCGTCGTGGCGAGCAGTTGCAGGCCCTGCTGCCCCTCGCAAGCGATAACTTCTGTCTCGCGCAGGTCGCCCTGCCATCGCAGGGGGCGTTCGAGGAATTGAGGCGGCTGCTCCATGTCGCCATTTTCCTGCCAAGGCCCCGTGCAGTCGGGAAACCCGCATACCAGTCGGGCAGGACATACGTTTATGGGCGAATCATCCGGCGGGTCCCCGAAGGCAAGCTCCGTTAGAATTTCCAGGATGGTGCCGATCACCGTCTGGCATTCGTCAGGATCGAAGTCGGACGATTCGGGATCACACTCGGGTGGCAGCGTGCAGGCCGTCTGCGTCAGCATCAGCAACGCAGCCAGGACGAACATGATGAGATGGAAACGCCTGCTGTGCATCGGATCACCTTCGAAAACCTTCAGGCCTTCACAACACCATACGGCTATCTATTTATAAAAGCACCCTTTGCGTACAAAAGGACTCAAGCCAAATCCGCAGCCACGGTCAGTCCGTGCGAACCGTCAGCGTGGCGGTGGCGGTGTTGTTGGTCGGGTCGTCGCCGGTGCTGATCCCGGCCACAATACGGGCTTGTTGGATGATCAAGGGTGCCTGCTGAGGCTCGACGGTGATCATCACCGTCGCACGCACACCCGCCGCCAACGCCGCCAAGGTCCATCGTCCGGTTTCGAAGGTGCCGTGCGTGGCCTGGGTCTCAAGAACCGTGAAGAGCGCGGGCGGAACGGCAAAGGCCACCTCGATGTCGGTGGCATTGTTGGGGCCGTGGTTGTCCAGCGTGATGGTGTACGTCGTTTCGCCACCGAAAAAAACCGTGTCGGGGCTGACGCTGAGCCCAACGCCCAGGTCGTAGGCCGGGCCCTCGTTCACCAGCACCTGCGCCAGCCCCTCGTTCGAGCGTACGCCGTGCTCATCCACGGCCCAGTAGGTAAAGACATCGACGCTATCGACAAAGCCGTCAGGAGGGCGATATAGCAGGCGGTGGTCGGGCATAATTTGCACCTGCCCGTGGGCCGCTGCTCCCACGCCTCCCAGCCGAAGGGTATCGCCATCCAGGTCGAGGTCATTGTACAACACATCCAGCACCGTCTCGGAGCCGGGTGAGGCGTGAAACACATCCGGGATGGCGATGGGCGGGCGGTTGCCAATCAGGTAGACGTAAGCGATGTCTGACTCCAAGCGGCCATCGGTGGCGCGGTAGGTGAACTGGTCGTTGCCGGTGAAGCTGGCATCGGCGGTGTACGTGAAGCCGCCGTCATCTTGGAACGTCAGCGTGCCGTGCTGGGGGCCGCTTTCAAGCACCGCCGTCAACCGATCGCCGTCGGGATCGCTGTCATTGGCGAGGACGCCGCTTCCTTCGGGAACGGTGAGGGTGTTGTCGGGCTCCAGGTTGTACACATCCTGATTGGCCTGCGGCGGGCGAACCGGGCGCACCTCCACGGAAACAGGCGCACCTGCCCGCAGCCCATCTTCATCCTCCACGACATAGCTAAACACGTCGGTGCCTGCAAAGCCAGGATGCGGCGTGTAGTTGATGCCCACGCCTTCCACCACAGCAGTCCCATTGGCAGGGCTGGAAACCACTTCCAGGGTAGCCGGAACGAGGTAGCCGTCCCAGTCTTCATCGTTGCGCAGGACCAGGATGCGCGTGCCTCGGTCCTGGGTGGTATACGCCTGATCGGGCGCAGCAATCGGCCCATACGGGCCCCCGTCGATCAGGATGTCTACATGATCGGCAAAGTGGTCGATGAATTCGTCGTCGGTTTGGGCGGGGTCGTCCTGCTTGTTTTCGTGGGCTTCCAGAATCACGACGAAGAAGTCGGTTTCTTCGGGAAGGATATGTTCCACCTGCAACGGTTGCCAATCGTAGGCAAACGCATTGCCAAATTCATATTGAAGCGTGGACCAGTTGGAGGTCAGCAGTTCCCAATTCCCCGGATCAGAGGCTGGAATCGCTTCGTGGTTGGCATTGGTGGGAAAGGTGTCCGGGTCGCCTGCGTAGGCATCGATGCGAATCCCAAATTGGTCATCCAGCGCGTCGGAGGGACCGGGTTGATCAACAAGGAAAGCAGCCTGGACACGCACGCGTCGTTTCAGCGAAAGCTCGGACGGTGGGGCGAGGTCAGTGTACCGAATGATCTGGTACACCTCCGACACACGTCCATCACCCGGGTCATCCGGATGGACGGTGTTCTCGAACTTCAGTCCCCGCGCCCCCTCACAGGCAGCCCTCCTGAATACAACCTCGGAGTCAGCATGATCACCATACCAGCGGCTGGGGGTATCAGACCCGCTAAAAAGCTCAAAACTGCCGTTTTCGTGCACGGGCATACAGTACGGGGCCTGGCATTGGAGCCGGAGCGGACAACGTACGTCGGCCGTGGGTGGGTTTCGCGTAGATGCAGGGCCGCCATAGGCCACCTCGGTGAGGATTTCGAGCAACTCGCAAAACGCTTCGCTCTCCTCCTCCGGGTCGCAGGGACAACCCGACAGGCTGAGCGAAAGCACCGCCAGCAGCAAGGCAGGAGCAAGGACAAGTCGATGTTTCATGACATCAAACCCCGTCAAGAAAGAAAGGCATGCTTACCGCAAGAGCACCATCTGGCGCACCGCACGAAAATCACCCATCTCGATTTCGTAGAAATACACCCCGCTCGGCCAGCCACGCCCGTCGAAGCGCACCGCGTGGCGACCAGCAGCGTAGTCGCGTTCGACCAGCGTCGCCTGCCTGCGCCCGAGGGTGTCGTAGAGCGTGAGGACGACGTGAGCGGACGCTTTCACGTCAAAGCGGATCGTGGTCTGCGGGTTGAAGGGGTTGGGGTAGTTGCTGTAGAGCGCGAAGGCGTCGGGAAGCTCCGAATCCTCCGTCCCAACGCCGCTGATGATGTTGACTACGGCGGAGCCCACCAGCCCCAAGGTGCTTTCGGTGGCTGACACGGAGAACACCCCGGCTTCGTCACCTGCGGTATACACCCCATTTTCGTCGATGCTGCCGCTGGTCGTCGCCCACGCCACGTCCACCCCGAGCGGCTGCCCAAACTGATCCACACCGAGGGCGCTAAACGTGACGGTCTCGCGGGCGATGAGGTCCACCTCGGCGGGGTTTACGTCGATGGCGGTGAGCACCGAGGCCTCATTTTCGATGGCGTAGCAGGTCACGAAGACGCTGGTCAGGTTCAGCCCCGTGGTCGGCGGCCCGTCGAAGACGGGTTGCAGGGCAGCCTGCGTGGGAAAATCGCCGGAGCCGGTGCTGCCGGTGAGGCATAACGTGTTGCCCCGCAGCGCGAGGCCCGTCACCACGTCGGCCTCGCTGCCGCCGAGGTAGGTCGCAAACCCAAGGTCACGGCCCGAGCCATCGACCCGCGCCAGGAACGCATCGGCCTCGCCCCCGGCATAAAACGGCTGGATCGCTTGCTGCGTCGGGAACGCCTCCGACACCGTCGCCCCGGCCACATACACCCGCCCGGCGAGATCAACGGCTAGCCCCGCCCGGCCCATCTCGAAGCCGCCTGCGCTTCCGAGCCGGGTGCTGTAATCGAGCATCCATTGTTCACCCACCGGCATCAGCCGCAGCACAAAACGCTCGCGAAGCCCTTGCCATTCGCTTTGCCATGCGCCCGGCGTGGTGGGAAAGTCGCCCGACTGCGTCCACCCCGTCGCCACCAGCCGCCCGTCGCCATCCAGCGCCAGCCCGGTGATTTGGTCGTTCTGTCCCCCACCGAGATACGTCGCCATGTCGAGCGCGGAGCCGTCAGCGGCGAGGCGGGCCAAAAACACATCACCTTCGAGGTCGCGGAGCGGCCCCGCGTAGTCGGCTTGCAAGGGCTGCACGGTCGGAAAGTCCGTCGAGGTGGTCACGCCGCCGACCCACACGTTGCCCTCGGCGTCCACGGCGATGCCTTGCGGGATCTCTTCCCGCGCACCGCCCAGATACGTGGCAAAATCGAGCGCATAGCCGCCGTTCTGCGGCCTCAGCTTCGCCACAAACGCCTCCAGCGTGGCGAGGTCGGCATCGCCTGCGTAGGTCGGCTGCACCACCCCCGCGGTCACCGGAAAGTCGCGCGACGTGGTGGTGCCGGTCACATACAGGCTGCCGTCCAGCCCCACTGCCATCGCCGTGATGGTTTCATCGCCACTGCCACCGAGCGGGGTCGCCACATCGATCACAGCGCCATCCGCGCTGACGCAGGCGAGGAAGGCATCGGTAAACAGCTGGTCGCCGCCCCGAAACGGATGAATCGGGTTGGTAGTGAGCCAGGCATCCGACGTGGAGCTTCCCGCAAGACAGGGCCGCCCGTCCGCATCAATGACCATGCTGGTCACCACCTCTTCGCCCGTACCGCCCAGATGGGTTGCATAGACGAGGGCAGCCCCATCGGCGGCCAGTTTCGCCAGAAACGCGTCGCTGCCGATGAGTCCTCCCTGATACGCCGAGACGGGCGTGGCGGTAGGAAAATCATCCGACAGCGTCGTGCCCGCGACCCATACGTTCCCGTCGGCATCCAGCGCAAGACCCGTGCTGAGGTCCAGCGCACTGCCGCCGAGGTAGGTGGAAAACTGCAAGTTGGGCGTCTGGGCATGCGCCGTGAGCGCGAGCCCAAATACAAGCAGCAGAAAGAGAGGACGGAGAGCATACATGGTAGTGGCTCGGTCTGGTTGGAGGTGCCTCAGCCCACGGTGACGGTCACGGTGGCTTCGTTGGAAACGGCCCCTTCGTTGTCTTCGATGGTGTAGGTAAAGGTATCCACCCCTGTAAACGTAGGGTCGGGGAGGTAGAATAGGAAGCCGCCGGGTTCGATAAACACCTCGCCCCGCGTGGGTTGCTGGATTATGGTGATGGCATCGGGGTTGAGCGTACCGTCGGGGTCGATGTCGTTGGCGAACACGACGATCTGCACGGTGATGCCTTGTGGCGTGCTGGCCGCATCGTCGTTGGCGATGGGCGGCTGGTTGCCCGCTTCGCCCGTGATCGTCACAGTGACTTCGGCGGAGGTGTCATCGCCGTCGCTGGCGGTGTACGTAAACTGGTCGGTGCCTGCAAAGTCATCACCCGGCACGTAGGTGAAGCCACCGTTGTCGGCCAGCGTGAGCGTGCCGTTGGGGGCGTCCTGCACCAGGATAGCCGTCAGCGCATCGCCGTCGCCGTCGCGGTCGTTCGCCAGCACCCCGATGTCCGCAGGCACGAGCAGGAGGTTGCTCCCCGTTGCCAGGGCATAAAAATCATCATTCGACACGGGCACGTCTTCCACGGGCAGAATGGTGAGGGTGACGGTGGCTTCGTTGGAGAAAAAGCCCTGGTCGTCGGCCACGCGGTACGTAAAGGTGTCTTCGCCGAAATAATTGGGGCGCGGCGTGTAGACCTGCCCATCTACGGTGCCGTTTTGGGGATCGCTGGTTTGAACACTCAGCAGGTTGAGGCTGCCGTCGGGGTCGGTGGCGTTGGGATAAAAGCCCCAGACCTCATCTTCGCGTAAGGTGCCCGTCTGGTGGTACGCGGTGGGCGCCTGGTTGCCCTGATCGAGGGCCACCTGCGCATAGTCGAGGAACAGCGAGTCTCCCGGAGTTGCGTCCACATTAAACGTCAAAAAGCGGGTTTCGGGAGGCAGCATCATGACCAGATCAATGGGCTCCCACGTTGCGGGGTCATCATCTACCGCGAAGGTTGTGGGTCGGGTTTCAATGAAGTCTTCCGAGCTCCCGCTTCCCAAACGCCATGCATCCAAATGAAGCGTCCCCGCCGTTCCTGTGGCATGGAGGCTGTTGGCCCAGACGCGGACACGGGCACGCAGGCCGTCCGCGTTGGCCAATTCTGCCGGGGGAATCACGTCTGCTAACGCAATCCACTGCTGCGTTGAGGTCTGCACTACCATACCGGTTTCGCCCAAACAGACTACATCGTCCGTATGCGCCCCGCCACTAAAATGAGCGACCTCCAGCCCAAGGCGTTCTTCGAAACCTCCATTTTCGAGCACCTGACGGCACTGCGCGCCCCGGCAGGGCAGGCTCACACAGCCGCCTGCGCTTTGCGAGGGAGGTAGGGGCTCTGTCTCCCCGTAGGCCGCCTCGGTCAGGGTGGCGATCAGGTTAAAAAGGGTAGCATCACAGTCGGCGAGGTCATACTCCTCAGACTCGGAATCACATTCCGGAAAAACACACCCGCTACTCACGCAGGCAAGCAGAAAGAGGCCGAGCACGAACCGAAGTAATGAACGAGCAGACATGAAGGGGACCCTTATAAGCGGGAGCATCACTAGAAGAAGCCAAACCGATGATGAAAACGGCTCAACGCTATCGCACCAACACCATGTGCCCCGCCTCGTGTCGCTGCGCACGAGCCCCGGCAGCCCGAACCTGATAGCGATAAATTCCTGAAGACAAAGCGGAAGCATCCAGCCTGATCTGGTGCTGCTGCCCGGCAGCCAACGCACGCGGTGGGACCACCAATACCGCCCGCCCCAGCAGGTCAAACACCACCACCTGCACCTGCGCGGCTTCCTGGAGGTCAAAAACCACCGTGGTTGCAGGATTAAACGGGTTCGGATAGTTGCCGTGGAGGGTGAGCATGGCAGGTTGTTCGGGCACGCCTTCTTCAATACGTGTAGGCGCACCGTTGGCAACGAGGGCAGCCGCATGAATCACGTTCTTCGCAGCCTGACAGCTTGCCTTGCCCCAGAACTCACTGCCTTGGTAGTCGATGTTGGCCCACAGATCGTCGAGGAGGGTCTGCGCCATCGTACGGTAGCGGGTGTCGCCGGTGAGGTCGTAGGCATAGGCGTAGGTGCCCGCCATCAGCGCCCGCCCGTCCCAGTACACGGTGCCGTCGAGGGTGTTGGTGCCCTGCGGCTGCGGCGTGCCGCCACCCGGTGCCGGCCAGAAGTTCCAATAGTCCTCCACGCCGGGCTGCTTGCGGGCGTGCTCATCCATAAAATCGGCCAAGGCCACGACAGCCTGTGTGAGCGCGGGGTCTGGGTTTTCCTGCGCCAGCTTCCATACGGTGTCCGAAAACAGCGCCATCATAAACGTCTGTCCCCCAAACACGCCGCCCTCACCCACGTTGCCGACGAGCCCAAAGGCATCTTGGGTATCCAGGATGCGCCCGACGAGCCGCCGTGCATGATCGAGGTAGCGGGTGGCACGGGTGTTTTTGTACGCCTCCAGCACCGCCGAGCCACGCTGATACGCTTCGCGCAGGGCAACGAAGTCGTTGGCGTAAAACTGCTCGTCTACGATGGCGTCGGCAGCGCGGAGGCCCACTTCCCGTGCCCGTTCGTCGCCGGTCAGGTAATAATATGCCCACACCCCCTCGCCGTAGTGGTGCTGAAAGTGCCCGATGCCCCGGTGGTTGGTGCCATAGGCGGGACTGAAGCCCCGCATCCAGTCGTTGGCGTCGTATGGATTCCAGGCGGCGGTCTCCATCCAGTGGCGCATCATTGGGACCAGCACGTCGGTGTAGCGCAGGTCACCGGTCTGGGCTAGCATCCGCGCCGCGGTGAGCCCGGCGTCGTAGTAATTGTTGCCCCAGGTGGAAACATCCAGGTCGTTCGCTGCCTCGAACTGCCCCCGCGGCACATCGCCGAAGTGCAGGTTGCCGTACAGGTCCAGCGCCTCGCGGTTCGCCATGTGGTTGTCCGTCACCTCGTCGAAGTAAGCATCCATCGCTGGATAACCCGACGGCCCGGTTTGCAACGCATAAAACGCCTCGCTGGCGACAAACTGTTCGGGGTCGGCATGTGCAAACAGCGGATCAAGCCCAAACGCCTGCGCCCGCTGCCACGCGGCATCGGCATCTACGGCTGCGTGAAAGTGCAAGAAGACCTCATCGCCCGTGCCCATGCCGGGCCATAAAAAATCTTCCGCCGGCAGCAGATCGAGCGTCAAGGTGCCATTGCCCGACACCCGCAGGCCCTTGGGGTTTTTCTCCCAGAAGTACCGCTGAGCCACGGTTACACCGCGCTGTTCGTCCATCACCTGCACCAGCCCGGTAGCGCGCTGGCCCGCGGCCACCTCGGTGCCATCAAGCCGCACGCGGTACTGAAATGGCTGGCTGCGTTGTGCCCGGTCTTCCTGCACCAGTGCCAGTTCCTGTCCCGGTGTCAGGTCAAACGTTCCGCCCGACGCCAGCCGCGCCGTCACATCATCGCCCAGCGCCAACAAAAGCAGCAACCCATACTGGTCGATGCGTTCACCCAGCGCGGCACTTTCCGAATCGCCGAGGGTGGTGACCGATGTGCCGTTGGCATAGCTGTGGCGGATTTTCACAAACGGCTGGCCCGCGTACGCATAGATGCGCGTCTCGTACTTGATCAGAAAGTCTGCCCCGTCGTAGTGCCGCCCCGCCACCTTGATCACGGTGCGCAGAGGTCCGGCTTCCTCCACTTCCACCTGCTCAGGCGGCTGTGCATTGGCCCGATAGGTGCGCCCCGCCTGCACGACAAATGGTGCGTCGGGCATGTCAAGGAGCTGCTCATCGGCAGAATACTCCCGGTTGCCATTAGCGTCGAGCCAGATTTGGTCGAACAACGCAAATTGGTTCTTGCTCACCTGAAAACGAAGCGGCCCCGTCGTGACGGTGATGGCATCTGCGGTTTCGTCTACCTGAAGGGCATCGTTCGGGGGCACGGTCGTCCCGGTTTGCAGCAGATAGGTTTCGCCGACGCTGGCGTCTACCGTCGCTTGAAAGTCTACCTTCAGCCAGCGCACCGAGCCGTCGTCCCACACCGCCATCGGGCGCGTTTGGGTGGGCACCGACGATCCATCGGGGGCACGAACGTCAAGAGGTGTTGCGGGCATCAGCTCGCCGCGGGCAAACGGCACGCCGAAGGTAACGGGCTCATCGGTACGGGCCAAGCCTGACCGCTCTTGCACATGGACAGGAATTGTTTGGGCGTGGAGCGGTGCCATCGTGGCTAGCAGGAAGCCACCGATCAATATCAAAAAGAAGCGCATGAGAATAGCGAAATAAGAAATGCTTGCAGAAAGAAGTGGCGGACAAAGCGCAGGTTAATTCCCGACGATGACGCTCCAGTCTTTGCCCATCACGTACGATGTGCCGCCGCTGCTGCCTGCCCCGATGCCGGTGTTGTTGGAGCGGTAGAACGTGTTTCCGCCTGCGCCTTGCGCCTGCGCCAGTTGCAACAGGTTAACAAGCGCCGGACCGCCTTCGTAGCCGACGTTGGCGTAGCCGTCCATCCAGTAACGCCCCGGCACCACCGCACCGACGAGTTGCTGCAATGCCATTACGTCGTAGCTATGCAGTTGGCGTCCGTTAACAAACACGCCTGTGGTGCCGCACGAGGCATCGGCGGGCAGGGTGGCGTCCACCGGCAAGCCGGGCACCAGAAAACCCACGGTGGGGCCACAAGCAAAACCCCACGCGCCCGAGTGGGCATCGTACCAGTAGGCCCCGTCTTGCACCTGCACGCCGTGCTGGCGAAGCGTCTGGATCGTTTCGGAAGTGAGCCGCTGGCCGTTGACCTGCACATTCGACTGGGCCATCGCCGAAGTAACCCACAGAAGCAGAGCGAGATAAAGAAGTGCTGTTCGCATGACAAAAACCTGATTTTGAATCTACAGAACGCCCGAAGAAGTGCAGCGGGCAAGAAAGGAAGGGCACTGCCATCGGTGTGGCGGCCCTACATTCATAAAAGCCAACGTTTCCCCGAAAAGGGCTCACGCCTTTTAATTTTTGCTGGCAGGTGGGTGTGCCGTTTTCGTTATTGTACACGCATCCTGTTGTGCCCCTTGCCCCGATCCATTCTCCGATCAGCGCCATGCCTCAGGACCCTGACATCACCCAACTGCTCGAACAAGCTGCTAACGGCAATGAATCTGCCCTAACCAGCCTGCTGCCCGTGGTTTATGACGAGATGCGGCGGCTCGCACACCGCCAACTCCAGGGCGAGCGCCGCGACCATACGCTCAACACCACGGCGCTCGTCCATGAGGCGTACCTCAAGCTGGTGAAGCTGGAACGCATCCGCTGGCAGAACCGGGCGCAGTTCTTCGCGCTGGCGGCGCAGGCCATGCGGCGCGTGCTGGTCGACTATGCTGTGAAGCGCAAGGCCCTGAAACGCGGCGGCGGGCAGGCCCATGTTTCGCTCGAAGACGCCACCGTGCTTTCCGAGCAGCAAGCCGAATCCATCCTCGCCCTCAACGAAGCGCTGGAGCGCCTCAAAGCCATCAGCGAGCGCCAGCATCAGGTCGTCGAATACCGCTTTTTTGCGGGCCTCAGCATTGAAGAAACTGCCGACATGCTTGATATCTCCATCGCCACCGTCAAGCGCGACTGGGCTGTGGCCCGCGCCTGGCTGAACCGCGAACTCCAGCACGAGCCGGTGCTTTTGAACCCGGAATGAGCCGGTTGAACCAGCGTTGCGGCTTGTGTTGAGGGAGAGCGGTTGGAAGTATGGGGGTGTGGGAGAAAGGGAGTGTGGGAGAGGGATTTGACGAAACGGGGAATCTTCGATGCGTTGGCGCTTCCTTTTTTTTGATTCTACCAGACACCCCTTCATCTCTCCAAACCATAGTTACTCCCATACTCAACACCCCCCATACTCCCAAACCAACCATGACCGCATCCGACTGGGAACACATCCAAGACCTGTTCGCCGAGGCGCTGGAACGCCCCGCCGACGAGCGGGCGGCGTTTCTGGATGCGGCGTGTGCCGAAGCCCCAGCGCTGCGGGCCGAGGTGGAGTCGCTGTTGCAGGCCGCCGATGCCGAGGGCCCCTTCGACGCGCTGGCGAACGACTTGGGGGCGCTCTCTACCCATGTCCACGCCGACCCCGATGCCAACCGCCGCATCGGGCCGTATCAGTTGGTAGAGCGGATCGGCGAGGGTGGCATGGGCACCGTCTACCGCGCCACCCGCGCCGACGGGCAGTTCGAGCAGCAGGTGGCGCTCAAGCTCATCCATCGCCATGCGGGCACGCCCGAGCGCCAGCGCCGCTTCCTCACCGAGCGGCAGATCCTCGCCCGGCTGCACCATCCACACATCGCCCAGTTGCACGATGGCGGCGTTACCAACGATGGCGCGCCGTACTTCGCGATGGAATATGTGGAGGGCCAGCCCATCGACGCCTACTGCGACACCGGGCGGCTACCCATCGAAGACCGGCTGGCGCTGTTTATGCAGGTCTGCGAAGCTGTGCAATACGCCCACCGCAACCTCGTCGTTCACCGCGACCTCAAGCCCGGCAATATTTTGGTGACGCAACAGGGACGGGTGAAGCTGCTCGACTTTGGCATTGCGAAGCTGATGGACGATGACGCCGACGCGGCTACCCAAACGACGATGCCGATGACGCCCGCCTATGCCAGCCCCGAGCAGATGGGCGGCGGGACGATTACGACGGCGAGTGATGTGTATCAACTCGGCGTGGTGCTGTATGAACTGTTAACCGGGCAACGCCCCTACGACGTGCGCCACCTTAGCCCCAGCGAAGCCGAACGCGTCATCCGCGAGCGGGAGCCTGCCCGTCCCAGCACCGCCATCACCCGCACCGATCCCACTTCCACCGACATCACCCGCACACCCGAAGCCATCAGCGCGGCCCGTTCCACGCATCCGGCGGCCCTGCAACGCCACCTCGCGGGCGACCTCGACGTGATGGTGCTGCGGGCGCTGCACAAAGAACCCGAACGCCGCTATGCCTCTGCCGAGGCCTTCCTCGACGACATCAAACGCTACCTCGCCGGGCTCCCCGTCACCGCCCGCCCTGACACGTTTTCGTACCGGGCCGCCAAGTTTATACGTCGCCACCGCCTCGGCGTCACCGCTGCCGGGCTGGTGGTGATGGCGTTGCTGGTGGGATTGGGCGGCACGCTGTGGCAGGCCCAGAAGGCCGCGCAAGAACGCGACGAAGCAGAACGGGCCATGACGCGCTCCGACCACATGGCGACGTTTCTGCTGAGCCTCTTCGAGAGTGCTGACCCGCTGCGTGCCCACGCCGACTCCATCACCGCCCGCGAGATCCTCGACGCCGGGGCCACCCGCATCGAACAAGAACTCGCCGACCAGCCCGATGTGCAGGCCGCATTGTGGGACGCCATCGCGTTGGTGAACCAGAACCTCGCCCGCTACGACGAAGCCCTGACGCTCACCGAGCGGGCCTATGAGACCCGCGTGGCGCTTTACGGAGCGGAACACCCCGACGTCGCCACCAGCCTGATGCGCCTCGCCGAGTGGCACATCCAGCAGGGCAACTACGACACCGCCGACTCGCTTCTCCGCCCGGCACTCGCCCTGCAACGCCGCCTGCTGGGCAACGACCATCCCGACGTGGCGACGACGCTCGACAACCTCGGCGATGTGGTGCTGGAAACCGGTAGCATCGAAGATGCCGAGCCCCTGTACCGCGACGCCCTCGCCATCCGCCGCGATGCCCTCGGCGACAGCGCCCCGGAAGTCGCTACCAGCCTGAACAGCGTGGCGACGGTGCTGTATATGCAAAACAAGCTAAACGACGCCGAGCCGCTTTTCCGCGAAGCCCTTGCCATCCGCCAGCAGGCCCTTGGCCCAGAGCATCTGGATGTAGCGTCGAGCTTCAACAACCTCGCGATTGTGCTGGATGCGCTGGGCAAACAGGACGAAGCCGAACCGTTTTACCGCCGCGCCTTGGCGATGCGCCAGGAACGCCTCGGCGACATGCACCCGTTTGTGGCAACGAACCTGAACAACCTCGCCTACCTGCTCTACGCGCAGGGCAAATACGACGAGGCCGAACCGCTGTACCGGCAGGCCCTCGCCATCAACCGCAAGGCGTTCGGCAACGAACACCCCGACGTAGCCATCCGCCTGAACAACCTCGCCCGACTGTTGCAGGAGAAAGGGCAGTACGACGAAGCCATCGCGATGCACCGCGAAGCCCTCGCCATCCGCCGCGCCGTCTTCGACGATCCGCATCCGCACATCGCGCACACGCTGCACAACCTCGCGGGCGTATACCACGAATTGCAATACTGGAATCAGGCGCTACCGCTCTACCGCGAAGCCCTCGCCATCCGCCAGCAGGTGTTGCCTGCGACGCACCCCCTGATCGCGTCTACGCAAAGCAGCCTCGGCGACTGCCTGCGCAGGACCGGTCAGCTTGAAGAAGCGGAAACACTGCTCCTTGGTGCCCTCGCCATTGTGGAAGCCGCGCCGGAGGGCCAGGAACGTCTGCTCGGCAATACCCGCGCCCGTCTTGCCGACCTATACGAGGCGTGGGAGCAACCCGACAAGGCGGAGACGTATCGGGAATAGGACGGGGACGACTGGAATAACCGGAGGGGGTTGGTGTTGCCTAAAACGTGGGTGCCGGTCTGGGGCAACCACGGGGGGTTGCCCCTACGTTTTTGTTTGGGGCCGTATTATTTCCGATGCCGCGTTATTTGCGATACAGTTTGTCGTGTTCCCAACGGGCGGGGTTATTGTGGATGTAGGCGCGGATACGTTCCCATTCGCTGTCGTTGCGGATGATGCGTTCCCAATAATTCCGTTGCCACAATTTGCCACCAAACGGCAACCACCCGTCGTTTTTGACCCCGCGTATGTAGCGCGTGGTCGTCATGTTTTTAAACCGATGCACCACATCCGATAACGACAGCGGCGGCGTGCGTTCCAACATCAGCGGCGTGCGTTCCAACATCAGCGGCGTGCGTTCCAACATCGGCGGCGTGC